>JAJYCW010000182.1 GCA_021777995.1 bacterium | reverse complement strand
GTAGGCATACGAGTTGTGACCCCGTTGTCGGGTGGCCGCCTTTGCGCTCATCCACCTGCCTTGCAGTACGTTAAGGTACCGGGCGCGCACGTACTCAACAGCCGCGCTGTCGCGATAGTAGCCGTACTCGCCTGCGTACCGGTAGGCGTTGGCGCTGCCGTTACCGCCTTGCCATGCGGCCCCAAAAGCCCGGTAGGCGTAGGTGCCAGGCGTGCTCGGCGCGGTGTCCGTTAGGCCGTTGGGTTGCGCGCTGGCGGTGCGTACTGGTTGTGCGGCGGATGTCATAGCCGATGCCTCATGACGATGGCGATAAGTTCCTGCGCGAAACCCGCTAGAGGTTGGTATGTGTTAGTAAGTACATCTTATCACAGTTACGCTAGTTGCGCAATATGGTTTGTCCACTCAAGCCGACGATACCTCTTAGTGCAAACAATGGTAACAGTCTGCCTACTCGTCGATGGCGACCGAACCGGGCGGGGAGACAGCTTTGCTTGCCTGCGTAATACCTGCGTATCTGTACCAACTGGTCCTGCCCATAGCCGTGAAGGGGACAGCAGCAGAAAATGGCCGGCAGTTCATACTCGGTCACGCACACATCCTTTAATGGGGCAGCATAGTTAGTCCTGCGCTCTGAGGCGATTGATGGGTAAGAACCTACGGTAGTGAACACGCTCTTCGGGGAGGGTACCGAACACTATCTTCTCGAGGCTGAGAGGCATGGGCACCACAGTATTACGTGTTTACATCGCGCAATTAACCGGTGCCGAGTAGAGCAGACATCTACTTGAACCTCATGTAACTTGGTGCCACAGGCTCAGCCGCGTCATAGGGCTAAGCCTGTGAGGTATCGGGCGGGCAAAGTTGCTAGCCCAGCGGTACCATAGAATAGACGGCAGTAACGGTGGCACGCACTGTCTGTTTACCACCAGAAATGGGTGGAGCAGCGCTCATCATTTTTGAAGCGCTACGCTCCATCATCACCATTGGAAGAGGGGACGGGCGAAAGATTTCACCCTCCTGAATGCTTATGGGAGAGCCCAACTTCATCCCGGATGCGGCTGCGATAATCTCGGCTTTCGCCCTTGCACGCTGCGCTGCCAACCGTAGAGCCTTATCCTCTAGACCACTAATATGTTGAATGGAAAACTCTATTGAGTTGATTGTATTGGAGCCTGCCTTAGTGACACCATCCAGCACGGTACTTAGCATAGCGATGTTGCGCTCAGTAATGCGTACCGTATTGGAAACCTGGTACCCCGTGATTTTCGGCGGCTGGTTGCTACCGGCTGGCGGATAGCTGTACTGAGGGTTTACAGAGTAGTTTTGTGTCTGCATATCTTCTGGCGTGATGCCCGCGAGTTTCGCCGCCTCTTGTACGTCATTCGAGAATCGGGCGTTTTCCTGCGCGGCTTCCAGTGCAGTGGGCGCATTTGTTACCACTCCTACTGATATCTCCGCCTCGTCGGGTTTAGCCTGAATTTCGCCTGTCCCGGTCACCGTTACTTTCGGCGTTGTTGGGGAAGTCGCAGCCGTTTGCGCAGATGTAGGACTAATGGTGACCAGACCAAACAGCGCAATGGCGCTCATTACGATAAACTTAACGGGTTGATTGGTTTTCATATTTGTCTCCGGTTGGCCGGTCTGTTATCCGGCTAACCATATGACGCCGTCAACTGCATTTTTGTGTCACCCTCCCATTAAACGCATAGGGGTAACCGTAAGTGCCAATCCGTCTTTAACTGGTATGCGTGGGCGACATGTAGCAATGCCTCCTCTGCAAATGGGGGAGCGATAAGTTCAAGGCCCAGCGGTAATGCGTTGGGGCCAAAGCCCATTGGCAGCGATATCGACGGCCAGCCTGCAAGGTTACCTGGCCCGCCATTACCGCCCCATGGCGTCTCGTTATCCACGAACGGCCGATCGACAGGGAGGGCCTCCGTAAGGAGAGTGGGAGCTACGAGCAAGTCGAAATCTTTCCATATCTGGTTAAGCTGGTTTACCGCCACGGTTCTAATTTGCTGTGCCCTTATGTAATCCGATGTGGTTATTGCTAGCCCCGCAAGCAATCCTGCCTGCTGAACGGAATCGGCGAGTTGTGTGAGCTTGTTGCTCAAAATAAACTCACGGTGGGCGGCACTTCCTTCTGCCATGATAATAAACGAGGCAACGGAATCTACCGGGGCTGTGAGGTTTAGTTCAGCGGGTACAGGATGCAGACCACACAACACGAGGGTATCAATTGCCGCCATGAATGACTGCTCTACCTCCGGTGTTCTGGTCATGTCATGAGCGAGGATTCCCACGCGCAAATCCTCAGCCTTAAAATGACCGGGTACCCAATTAAACGATGGTCCTGTACAAGATGGATCCCGAACATCCGCGCCAGCCAATGCCGACAGCAGGATCCCACAGTCATCTGCGGTACGGGCGAGAATCCCTACCTTGTCCATGGACCAGGACAGTGCCATAGCGCCATACCGCGAAATTCTTCCGTAGGTTGGCCGCAAGCCGGTGACGCCGCAAAAAGCTGCAGGAACTGTAACACTGCCCCAGGTTTCGCTGCCAAGGGCACAGGCAACTGCCCCAGCTGCCACAGCCGCACCAGAACCTGATGACGAGCCGCCCGCCCAGTGCTCCCTATTCCATGGATTAAGGCACGGCCCAGTGGATGAGGCACCCGCGCCACTGTAACTCCCACCACCCGCAAGCTCTACCATGGCGAGTTTAGCCGCCAGAATGGCACCCGCAGATTTCAGGGCCGCGACGGCAGCCGCGTCAAAATTCCACCCGACGTCGTCGTGCGCGGGCGAGCCCCACCGGGTATGCGTGCCGACGGCAGCGAAGAGGTCTTTAGCCCCAAACGGAATCCCGGTAAGTGTACTGCGATCGCCGCCAGTATTCCGCGCGCGATCAGCATCATTTGCTGCCTGGAGTGCGTATTCCGGAAGCATTTGAGCGACCGCATTAAAGCTGCGTCCCTGCTTTTCCAGGCGCTCTAAATACATCGAAGTAAGCGCAGTAGACGTGACTTCCCCACGAGAAAGCAGTTTGCTAAGGTGCCTTATAGATCGAAACGGCACTGGAAGATCGAATTCGCTAATCATTCGGTTGCGTTGCCAGTTCTTAAAGTGGCTTGAAATGCAAGTGCTGGTTCACTAACGGACTCTACGTCAAACTGATGTATGGTGTCGAGTAGCCCGTCCAACTGCTGAAGAGACTTCTGAAGCAGCGATTCGAGCTCCGCTGACAACGAGTTGGCCAACATAGGGCGAATTGCTGCATCAAATACATCTCTGGAATATCCTGAGTCCATAGGTTGTTCCTTATTGGTCCGCCTGTGAGGCTACATGCAGTTCAATAGATACCTTGCAGACTGCTTTAGCCCTTCCTGCTTATCGGTTGCGGGGTTGCCGCACTCTAGCGCCATATACCCCTGGTACCGGCATTTCTGTAGAGCATCGAATCCCGCACGAAAGTCCGTATGCCCCAGACCGGGCATCTGCCTGTTGCTGTCTGCCAAATGAACATGCGCAATGTACGGCGCGGCATCTTCAATAGCTGCAGGTATATCGCTCTCCTCAATAGACATATGAAAGAAATCTGCCATCACCTTGAGATGTGGGTTTTGCACGCGCTTACAGATGTTGACCGCATCGTTCAGGGTTTTTAGAAGGTGGGTCTCGTAGCGGTTAAGGGGTTCTAGAAGAAGACATGTATTGGCACGTTCAGCTGCCATGGCCCACTCAGCGCACAATTTCGTGAGTAGATCAATTTCTAGTTGTACGGCATTTGCAAACGGGGATAGGTCGGGAATGCGAGGCCCCCCGAATACCGGAACCATGATGAGGCCAACCATACCGAGATCACCAGCCGTGTTGAGAAGGCGTACGATATCGCTTGAGGCAATCTCCCGTTCTCGTCTATCTGCGTCGAGCGGACATCCACGAAAACCCGCACATATGGTGGACGGTTTTACTGGATGTGAAGCCGTGAGGCGCAGTATTTCGGCCGTGCGCTCTGCAAGACCTCCGCCTGAGAACTCAATACCTTGGTAACCCGCATCAGCAAGCGAATCGAGCTTCTGCTGCAAATCGTTGCCTACCGCGAGACCTTCCTGACATGCCAGCTTCATGTGAGTAATTCTCCTGCACAGTGACTCAGTGCAATAGAGCAACTAAGCCCAAATAACACAGTTCTTTCCAGATCGTTTGGCGCGGTAGAGGGCTTCATCGGCTCGCTGAAGCAGGTCCATCGGATTTAGCGCATCTTCCGGGCATCCCGCAAGACCAATGCTTACTGTGCGCCGTACCTCACTATCATTCACGATTATATAACCACGTTCCTCTATGGCCGAGCGAATCCTCTCTGCAAGCAGTCCCGCATGGTCTTTGTCAGTCTCTGGCAGGACAATTAGGAACTCCTCCCCTCCAAATCTACCCACAAAATCCACGTTGCGTACGTTGGCACCAAGGAGGCTGGCGATAGTACAGAGAAGTTGGTCACCACGAGGGTGCCCAAAGGTGTCGTTAAAGGATTTGAAACTGTCAACGTCAAGCATGAGTATTGAGAGCGGCCTGTGATACCGGTTACACCTTCGAACCTCATCTCTAAGAATCTGGTTCATTCTGCGCTGGTTCCACAAACCGGTTAGGCCGTCGGTATCGGCTAGCTGTACGAGCTGGGCGCGAATCTGGATGTTTTCAAGAGCAATCGTTGCCTGTGGCGCGAGTGCATCCAGTCGCTCGATGTCCTCTGGTGTAAATGGGCGGCTGGTACTTCTCACCCAGTGAGCAAC
>JAJYCW010000065.1 GCA_021777995.1 bacterium | reverse complement strand
TCTGATATCTGGGCCGTTGGCGTAACGTTATACGAAATGCTGGTCGGCAGCCGCCCGTATGCAGCAACCAATGTGCGCAGCCCGTTTTCCTGGCAGGACGCACTGAAGAATTATCATGAAATTGAACTTCCAAAAGAATTGCAAACGCAGGTACCCTCATTGCTCGAGGTTCTTAAGCGCGCAATGTCTCATGATAAGGCCAACAGGTTTGCAAACGCGAACGAGTTTCTGATGGCTCTTGCCCCTGTAGAACAGGAGACACTTCTTGCGGATCCTCATTGGGCTACTGCAAATGTTCAGAAATACAATGATGACTACGTTTCCTCTGTGGAAGGTACCGTGCCAGCACCACTTGCGCACCGTGTCGTTCCTACGTCTAAGGCTTCGTCAGGTGGTTTAGCACATACGGCTGCAGTGATGCCTCTGCAAGCTACGTCAGCGCCCGTGGTAACGAAAGCATCCGCGCCCGTCCAACTTAGGATTACACCATCTACTCTAGATTTTGGCAAAATGCACAGCGGGGATACAGCTATAGCTCAGGTACGCGTTAAAGCGACGCGAGGTAGGTTGTCAGTCCCAGTGGAGGTTATTTCTAGCGATGGCAGCATAGTCGTGAGTCCTCCCCTTTTTCAGGAGCAACACCAGACAATTTCCGTTCAGTGTACGGCCCTTTCGGAGCACGAGGAGGGCACCCATGCGCACAAGATCACTCTCACAAGCTGCCAGACGCATGCTGAAATTCCGATCAAGATGACCGTGGTACCGGATAGACTACGATTTGCGGACGTGGCCCTTTGGTACCTACCAGCTCTTGTACTTGCGGTTTTGCCCACTGTTACGGTTGGGTTGAGTAGTCCTGCTTTAGGGGTTACCGAGACTGGAAGACTAGCTCCAGCAGCCGCTGCGCTAGGCCTTGTGTTTGGCCTCATGCTTTGCGCCATCTGCTTTGGTATAGGAACGGGGCTCACAGAGCGTGTCATTGCAGGATCTGCAGGTGCTATGATGGGTGGTGTGCTTACTACCATGCAGGTGATTGTGGACACTGCTCCGAGAGTACATCCCTCGCTAACGGCCGGTCTGCAGGTCAGCCACTGGATACTTGTTACTATGGCAGCGCTACTACTTGCGCAGTTAATGACATTCCGATGGCATTCTCTATGGCGGATCGTCTACCTGGGATTTGCGTTAATGGCAAACGGCACGATTCTGGCGTTGGTGTATCAGCCTCATAGATGACATCTCAAGGTCGTTATCTGTGTACGTATAACTTAAATACCGCGATACCACAAACTGTAGACAGCAGCAGAAAGAAAACATAGGCAACAACCTGCGGCCGTTTCAGGTCGCTCTTCTTCCTCACCTTGCAGATTGGACACTGCTCTTCTTCTCTTGGTAACTCGATGCCACAGCCTCTGCAAATACGCGTATCATTACTCTTCGTCTTCATAAAGCCCCATTCCATCCTGATGTGCACGCTGCACAACTGCTCGCGCGGTTGCCTCGACAAAGCCGGAAATTGCTTCCTCTTGTCGAAGTGCGCTTACCTGTTTTTTCAGTTCGCCGATTTTTGCGCGGTACTCGGCTCGCCTTCGTTCATTCTCTTCGGTCAGCTCCAGAGCCCGATAGTGTTGCAGGCGTTGCTCTAAAGCGGATCTCAACAGCCGCCACTCACGAGCTCTTAGGTTTTCACCAAGTGCATCGTCCACGAGCTCTTCTTCGTCCCGTAAAAGTGGATTGCGATCATCCATCTGCCTGCCAACCTCCATCAACAGACTAAGTGTTTGTATATTCTACTTAAACACTACCAGCTTTTTCTACGCACTCGTTCTATAATAGATGAGGAATTTGTTAGGCTTCCAACGAAACTATGCTTCCGCACTTTTTACGTGAACCACATTTTTCATCAAAATCTAGAGGAGCACTTACATGGCGTGCGATTGGCGCGGCGTTTATCCAGCCGTCACCACACAATTTACCGAGGATTTTCGCGTTGACATTGGCGCTACGCTTAAGCATATAGATGCAATGCTTGCCGCAGGGATTCACGGGATTGTGATGTTGGGTACAGTGGGGGAGAACTGTTCTCTCGAACATCATGAAAAAGTCGAACTGCTCAATGCAGTCTGCAGCCACATTGATGGTAAGGTACCTGTAATAACTGGAGTGGCTGAATACACTACCCAGCTTGCGTGTCGGTTCTCTGCTGCGGCCGCTACTGCCGGAGTGGACGGGCTCATGGTTCTTCCTGCGATGGTTTACAAGAGCGATCCACGTGAAACGATTGCCCATTATCGCACCATTGCAAGAAGTGTCTCGCTTCCAATCATGTGCTACAACAACCCTGTGTCGTACTCGGTTGACATCACTCCTGAAATGTTTGTCGAACTCGCGAGTGAGCAAAACCTGGTTGCAATAAAGGAATCGTCTGAGAATGTGCGAAGAATTACTGATATCAGAAATCTTTTGGGTAATCGATATCGCTTGTTTGCTGGAGTCGATGACCTTTTCCTGGAATGTATGGTACTGGGAGCAGAAGGGTGGATATCGGGCCTAGTCAACGCCTTTCCTAATGAGAACCGCGCACTATGGGATCTGGTCGTGGGTGGGAACTGGGCTGAAGCACTGGCGCTTTACCGATGGTACACTCCGCTTCTCCATCTCGACACACACGTTAAGCTCGTTCAATACATTAAGCTTGCGATGGCAGAGTGTGGCCTGGGCAGCGAAACGGTGAGACCACCCCGCCTTCCACTTATCGGCGCCGAAAGAGATGAGATCCTCGGAATAATTCGAGCAGCCATTTCCACCAGACCCGCTCTAAAAGCCTAATATGGAAACCGGAACCATGCGGAAGATCGTGGCCATCGACTCGCACACCGCAGGCGAGCCCACCAGGGTCATAATGAGTGGCGCGCCCTCCCTAAACGGCGCAACGCTACCCGAGATGCGCGATGACTTTCTTCACACTCATACCAAATTTAGAACATCGGTTATAAATGAGCCGCGTGGAAGTGAGATTATCGTTGGTGCCTTGCTACTGCCACCATCGGTCACGGGGAGCACTGCTTCCGTAATCTACTTCAATAACGTTGGTGTGCTCAGCATGTGCGGGCACGGTACAATAGGCTTGGTACGCACCCTTGCATACACCGGGCAGATTAAACCAGGACTACACCGCCTCGACACACCTGCTGGTACAGTTGAAACCGTGTTGCATACAGATGGGTCAGTAACCGTACGCAATGTTCCTTCCTACCGCTGGAGAGCGAATGTACCTCTGACACTCCCTAACGGCAAGCAGGTTTCGGGAGATATTGCGTGGGGTGGTAACTGGTTTTACATCTGTCATGATCATGGGCTTCAACTCCACCTACAAAACCTTGTCGAACTGCAGGATGTAAGCCTACAGATAAGACGAGCGCTGCAGGAAAATGGTATGACGGGAGCAAACGGCGCGCTGATAGATCACGTGGAGCTTACAGGCGCACCGAACTCACCTGTCAATAATGCCCGCAATTTTGTCATGTGTCCCGGGGGAGCTTTCGACCGCTCTCCATGTGGCACTGGTACCAGCGCGAAATTAGCGTGCCTTGTTGCAGATGGTAAGCTGGCCCCTGGCGATATCTGGCGACAAGAATCGATTACCGGTAGCGTATTTACTGGTTCTGTAATATACGATGGTGACGCTGTTATCCCCAGCATTACAGGATCGGCTTTCATTACCGCCGAAATAAACCTTGTGTATGAGGCCGGCGACCCACTGGCGAATGGAATAGACACCCTAACGCCAATGTGTTAGGGGCGATGGAAACAGTGATAAAATGACTAAACGACGGTTAATCATAGTAGGAGCCGGCGTAGTGGGCCTGTGTTGCGGGTACTATGCGCAAAAGGAAGGCTGGCAGGTGACCATCCTCGAAAGCGGTGATGAAAACCGCTCAGGCTGTTCGTTCGGAAACGCGGGAATGGTTGTACCAAGTCACATGGTGCCTCTTGCGGCACCAGGCATGTTGGGCCTGGGTGTGCGAATGATGTTCAATCGCCGCAGCCCATTCGCGATTAAACCCCGAATAACGGCAGAACTCCTTCAGTGGTCATACAATTTTATGAAAGCAGCTACAGCGGAACACGTTCAACGCGTGGCCCCCTTGCTGCGAGATCTTAACCTCTCATCTAGAGAAGCATACCTGGAACTTGAAGACGAACTTGGACCCGTTTTTAACCTCACCCAACGTGGCCTGATTATGCTTTGCAAGACCGAAAAGATGCTTGATGAGGAGGAAAAAACAGCCGACCTCGCCAGAGGGTTGGGAGTACCTGCACAGGTCTTGGACTCGGCTGCCCTTAATGAGCTCGACCCTGGAATTACAATGGACGTGTGCGGTGGTATCTATTTTCCGCGCGATTGTCATCTTTCGCCAGACAAATTTGTAGCGGCTATTACTCGACGGTTCAAAGAACTAGGTGGCGTCGTTGCACTCAATGCCGAGGTCGTGGACTGGCGGCACCGTGGCAACTGTATAACTGCAGTTGCCACTGCCGAAGGTGAATACGAAGGTGATGAGTTTGTACTGAGCGCAGGCGCATGGTCTTCCCTTGTCGCTTCAAAACTCGGGCTCCGCATACCGATGCAAGCAGGCAAAGGGTACAGTATTACTCTAAGCAATGCACCCCAAATGCCCGAAATATGCTCCATTTTGATGGAAGCCCGTGTTGCAGTTACACCAATGGGCGACAACCTTCGATTTGGAGGAACGATGGAGATTGCCGGGCTGGATCAATCTGTATCACGCGAGCGAGTGCGAGGTATTATTGAGTCAATTCCATCGTACTTTCCTGCCTTTGAAAGCTCGCTCTTTCGTGGAAAGCCCGTGTGGAGCGGACTGAGACCCTGTTCACCCGATGGCATTCCCTACATCGGCCGGTTCAACTCCTTCAACAACCTGATTTGTGCTACGGGGCACGCCATGATGGGGCTGAGCCTGGCTCCCGTCACGGGACGAATTGTGGCTAACTTGCTTCAAGGAGCGGTACCATCATTCGACATGCAAGCTCTTTCACCGAACAGATATCAGCCTGTAAAGTAGAACAACAAGTGGGATCAGTCATCTCCCGACTTTCTGGACTGCAAATTACCCTCATGGAGGCTTACTATGAAGCGCACCAATCGTCGACAATTCTTAGCGCAGGCTGCGGCGGCAGCGGCTGTCTCTGCCTCCGCAAGTAGTACCTCGGTAGCGGAGGCACCAAGAGGTCCTATTTCAACTCTTGCCATTGCAACCGACAGGCGACTGGCCACATCGGCACTTCATGGCGGGACAAAGGACGATTATGAGCGCGCGGCAAATGTTTTCTCTCGCATGGCTAACAAGGTTTTTCCCGCCGCAGTGGAGGCGCATTGGTCCCAGGACAACCGGTTCTGGTACCGAAACGACCTGGAGGACGGCACTAGAGAGTTTGTGCTTGTAGATCCTGCTACAGCAACGCGTGGTCCTGCCTTTAACGAGGGGTTGCTGGCGCTTAGTCTCCAACATGTACTAGGAACAGCTGTTGATCCGCGGAAGTTACCAATTGATAACATTGCCTTCACATCAACCACTGATATACTTTTAGTGCAAATTGGCACAAGAACATGGCGATATAATACCAAGACGCATAAGATTTCAAGGTCAAGGGTCCTGTTGGGCAGGCTTACGCCTATTAATCCGGGAGTACCGCCGTTTGTTTCTGGTGCTGCGGGCCGAAATACCACTATTACATTTGTTAATGAGACACACGGCCCGGTTCACCTCTTCTGGATCAACGGTGATGGCAAAGAAGTGCCCTATGGCGAGGTTGCACCCGGACAATCTCATATTCAGAACACTTATGCGGGGCATTTGTGGCTTGTTAAAAGTGCGAACGGCGCAGGAATCGTAAAATATCAGGCTGAAGCTAGTCCGTCATTCGGGGTAATAGACCGCATACCGGCAGCACCTTCCGTGACCACCGAACCTGATCCATCAATCTCGCCTGATGGAAAGTGGCGCATAGTTCATCATGACTTCAATCTGCAGCTCGTCGACATCCGTACCGGGCAGGTAAAACAGCTTACTACAGACGGCACAGCGGATAATGGATATACCGGCGAGCCTCATTGGTCGCCAGATAGCGAAAAAGTGGTCGTGTGCCGAATACAACCGGAGCAGCGACACACCGTTTACGAAGTGGAATCATCGCCGACCACGCAACTGCAACCACTCCTCGTGGAACTTCAGTATCTCAAACCCGGAGACCGAGTGGAAGTACGAACACCATGGCTCTTCAACCTTCCCAAGAACACTTCACTTCCAGTGCCAAAGGAGCTAATTGAAAATCCGTGGGAAATAACGGACATCTATTGGCGGCCAGACAGCAGTGCATATGAATTTCGCTATACGCGACGCGGATTTGATCTCGTGAGGGTGATTGCCGTGGACGCCCGCACATCCGTTGCTACGGTCGTAATCGACGAACCGTCGCAGACGTTTGTCGATTGGTCATCGAAAATCTTTATACATCGAATTGCGGAGAGCAATCAGGCGATCTGGATGTCGGAGCGCGATGGCTGGAATCATCTCTATCTTTATGATATGATCACTGGCAAAGTAATAAACCAGATTACCAGGGGTGACTGGGTAGTTAGGGGCATCGAGAGGATTGACGATAAATCCCGTCAAATCTGGTTCAAAGCAAGCGGTGTATATCCTGACCAGGATCCATATTTCATTCACTTTTGCCGCGTTAATTTCGACGGTACGCGCCTGACTACATTAACACGCGATAACGGCACTCACACGATTACATACTCGCCCGATGGCAAATACCTGGTCGATGTATACTCGCGAGTGGATCTTGCGCCCGTTAGCTGTGTCCGGAGTGCAGTTGATGGCCGGTTAATAATGAAGCTAGAGAGTTCCAACTGCAGAGCGCTGCAGGCTGAAGGATTTATCCTCCCCGAACCATTCAAGGCCAAAGGCCGTGATGGAAAGACGGACATTTACGGAGTAATCGTTCGCCCAAGCCATTTTGATCCTACGCGCGAGTATCCTGTTGTTGAAAATATCTATGCGGGCCCCCAAGGGTCGTTTGTCCCCAAAGAATTTGGTGGGTGTGTGGGCCTGCAGCAGATCGCCGAACTTGGTTTCATCGTAGTGCAAATAGATGGGATGGGTACCAACAATCGATCACGGGCATTTCACGACGTATGTTGGAAAAACCTGAAGGACGCTGGTTTTCCGGATCGAATTCTATGGATCAAGGCTGCCGCGTCAACGCGTAAACAGATGGATCTGACCCGCATGGGCATCTACGGTACCTCTGCCGGTGGTCAAAATGCACTTGCTGGCCTCTTGTTTCACGGGGACTTTTACCATGTGGGAGTTGCAGACTCAGGTTGTCATGATAACAGGATGGACAAAATCTGGTGGAACGAGCAATGGATGAGCTGGCCGGTAGGACCACAATACGCCGAAAGTTCGAATACTGTTCACGCTGGGCAACTGCAAGGTAAGCTGCTGCTAATGGTTGGCGAACTGGATAATAACGTCGATCCTGCCAGCACAATGCAGGTAGTCAATGCACTGATTGCGGCTAACAAGGACTTCGAACTATTAGTAAAACCTGGAGGTGGACATGGCGTGGTGGGAACACCCTACGGATATCGTAAACTTCAGGATTTTCTAGTCATTAACCTGCTGGGTGTATTGCCACGTAGTGCTGTCCCAACACCCGCTTGAAGAGTGAAATTACGTGGCGTCGTTCGCAGCGCTTTCGCTGCCGAACGAAACCCATGTTGTGATTGGTTGAACACGGTAGTTAACCGTGTAGTGTCCAGCGGGGAAGTGTGGCTTTAACAACGGCGCAGGTAAGTGGTCCAACTGATGCTGCCAACTCCTGGTAACTATGGTAGAAATATGCTTCGACTGGTTTGCGTGGTGCCTAACTGTTGGTGGTGTTTCACGATCACTGCGTAATGCGAGCAGTGGTGGTAAACCACTCGTTAAAATTACCGGGCATAATCGTTGCCCTGTGTTGTTGTATCGGAAGGGTGCGGACACATTTCGCCGTGGGACCCGCACCCCGTTGGTCTCGCTCTAACTCAGTGTTGCAAGGGCTGCACTGGCAGCCGGAACGTGTAATGTAGTAGTACGATTCGTGATGCTTAGTGCTTCTACCGTGGAAGGTTGCCACTGACCGCTGCTTGATACTGTCGATCCGCCAAGAGTAATGCCAGTTTTAGAGGCAATGTCGGGCCCTGTCAGGCGGAGGACAGATCCCTTCCGGTACCGCTCGTCCATTGTTATAACGATGTCAACGCTAGTAGCCGGTTCCTTATTAACCACCGTGATCTGGAGGTCGTGGTGAGGGCCCGTAACAGTGTAGGCGCTGATATTCAGATTAGGCTGCATCAGTATTGAAGGCACGATTTCGCCCTGTCCTCCTAGCCCGAACATAAGCATCCCGTAGTAGAGCGGTCTGGCACTGTATGTCATTTGTCCCGAACCAAGTTCTGCAAGTGGAGAGTAAGGACCACCTGTGCCTCCATGAAAGTTACAGCCCGTGTAGCCCGATGCCGCTAACTGAAACATATAGTCCACACCCCATAACGCGGCGCCAAGTGTATCGCTAACACCCGCGCGACCGCCACCATAGCAGGAATTACATTCGGTCATACGGTACGGAACGTTTATTGCTGCTGCTGCTGCCGCCAGATCTGAAGTACGGCTCACAAGAGAGGCATTCGGAGCCAGCATCCGTTCTATGGTTGATTTTGGGCTGCTGCCTGGCCCTTCGGCGTAATAGTGGAGTGAAAGGAAGCGAAGGTCGTGGGGGAACTTCGTAGCAAAAGGCATCTCCCAGTTCGTTCTAAAGGCTATATCCGGCCCGGCGAATGGTGCACCGGGAATCACCCTTTGAACCGCGGTGTAGAACTCCTGCCACTCCTGCATATAATTGTCAACTGTGTAGGTACGTGGGCGCAGCCCGTTGCCGGCAAATAGGTCAGGTTCGTTGCCAATCTGAAATGCAAGCAGACGGTGTCCTAGTCGCGCATGAACAGCTTTGGCCTCCGCCGCGGCCTGTTCAGGAGTTCCAGTACCAAGATTGAGACCGTATATGACCTGCCAGTTAATGTCCTCGGCCACCGCAGCAAGGCGATCTATCTCCTGGGGACCAATCTTGTACATTTGGGGGCGCATGGGGGACATGCCCATCCAATTGGAGTATTCACTTGAATTCCCGCCAACGCGCAGGACTCCGTTATTTCCTAATCTCTTCAAAAGCTCCCGCAGAGACAAATCCGAGTTGTTGAAGTAAGCGGTATTTGGCAAAATGGACGTTTCAACACTTATGCCGGTAAAGTCTGATGGGATCGGGGTCCCTTTACTAAGGTCGTGAACAGTTAAGGTTGCCTGCGCTGCACTAGAATTGCTTTGCGCTAAGGCCGGGTTTGCGTAGGCTAAAGACGTGGCTGCGCCGAAGCAACCAACGATAAACTCTTTTCGATTCATAATTCTCCTCCCAAAAGTGCTCAACGAAAATACGGAGATCGATTAATTGCAATACAATCAAACCAGCTACAATGACATGTTCTGCACAATCCATTAGATACCTGCAAACATTCAAACAATTTTTGATGTTGGTGGTGTAATGTTGCTGCAAACGAGACAAAGGAAAGCAAACGGAATATTAAATTGAAAGATAACTACGTGCTTTAAGCACTCTGGAATCTCCAATCTTGAAGTAAAATACCAATATATTCACTAGATATTGTGCAAAGTCTCCATTTCTAGCAACCAGGTTAAAAAGAGCGGTTATAATATAAACATTCCACCTGTGGATGCAGTTTGCGATAGTGGACGCTTGTTTCACCATGGTATACGTACAATTAGTTGTACAGGTTTTGTTTTTTTCGCTTTAGAATTTGACACCTTACGGTACAACTTCTGAGCTGGAGTTAATGAACATTGTCAGTGCGCCAGCATCTCGGACAACACGGCCTTCAACGCCAGGATCAAAGGATCGTGCGCGTAATGTCCATGTTGCAGCTTAATGGGATAGAACTCCACCGTTCTATCGAAACAGAGCTCGCCGAAAATCCTGCGTTGGAACTGGCCGAAAACAGCGATATCGATGACTTTCGTACCGAGAGCCGGCTTGAGCCTGACAAAGAGATAATTCACCTACTTGACCGCCTTGCATCCGCGAGTAACAGTTATGACCGAAATGATGAGTGGTCGTACGATAATGGCGAAACCGCTGCCTATGATCCATTGCGGAATGTTTGTACCACGGTCACGCTACAGCAGCACCTGCTCACCAATTTCCGCAGTGTAGCTGATGCAGAGGACATTCCCCTGGGCGAATACCTAATCTGTAGTCTTGATGACCGCGGTTACCTTACCGAGTCGCTGGAGTCAATTGCCCAGGAGCGCATGGTGCCACTTGAAGTAGTTGAACGTATCTTGAGAGTGGTACAGTCTCTAGATCCTCCAGGAATTGGCGCTAGAGATTTACAAGAGTGCTTGTTGTTGCAGCTGGATGACATCGAAAGCGAGTCTGAGCATTCGAACAGCGATAACATCCGCCTTGCTCGCGTCATTCTAAGCGAGCACTTCCAACTTTTAGGCCACAAGTGTTATCCTCGCTTGTTGCGGAAACTTCGCATCGACCGCGACAGGCTAGACAACGTATTACAATTTATTCGTCAGTCGCTTAATCCATTTCCTGCAGCCAAATTTAGAACCGAGCATGCAGGGCTTCCCGGCAGCGAAAATGCGGCTACACTCGTGCCAGACGTCATTGTGAGGAGGACCGACACAGGCTACGATGTTGAAGTGGCAGTGGGCAGTCCTCGCCAGTTTGCCATTAACAGGCAGTGGGAAAAAGCTTATGATGCACTGCTGAAAAAGCGCGGCAATGACATAGATTCCGCACAAATCGCAGAATTTGTCGAGCGTGCACGGCAGTTTATTGCATCCCTGGATATTAGGCAGAAGGTACTCAAGAGGATCGTACAGAACGTTCTAGAGACACAAATGGGATTCGTAGAAACCGGATCTGTGAAATATCTGCGACCCCTTACCCGGTGCACTATTGCAGAAAAACTAAACCTTCATGAGTCGACTGTAAGCCGTTCGCTCGCAGGTAAGTTTGTTCAACTTCCCAGCGGTGATGTTGTGTCATTCGACATCTTCTTTGAAAACGCCCTGCCAATAATGGCTGCCATCGAGGATATCATTCGATCGGAAAATAGCGATAAGCCGCTTTCAGATCAGAGGATAGTTACCCTGCTGGCTGCTCAAGGCATTGTGGTCGCGAGGCGAACGGTGAACAAGTACCGTGAAAAACTTCGCATTGGAAGCTCACTGCTGCGTAGGCAGTAGGATCAAGGTGAGGAATTAACTTTCTTTTCAGGCACCCGCTGGTGCCATGTCCTCGTCGTGTAAGCATTTGTCGTTATGATCTCTCCTCGGAATTTCCACCGAGAGAAAATCGTAGGCTAGTGCTGTTTGAGGAAAGATGGCCTGAGCTTCCTGCAGCAATGCGGACAGTTGGGGCCCGGTTTCGTAGCGCGCGCTAAAATGGGTGAGGTAAAGGCTGTGTGCGCCTGCCTCCAGAGCGGTTCGCGCAGCCCCTTGAGCAGTGGAGTGAAAACCTCGCCGCGCCTGCATCTCATCCGCCTGCAGATAGGTTGCTTCATGAACGAGCACGTCGGCGTCCAACCCCAGCGCTACGGCAGAATTGGAATATATTGTGTCGCCGGTATAAGCGAACCTTCGACCTGGACGATCTTTGCCGACAAGCCGCTTGCCGTCAATTACGCGTCCGTCACTAAGCGTGACAGTTTCTCCGGCCTTTAACCTGCCATACAACGGGCCTTCGGGTATGTTTAAGCTATGTGCTAGTTCGATGTTGAAGGCACCCGGCAGTGGCTTTTCCAACACGGCGAATCCAAAGGACTCAACGCGGTGATGCATGGGAGCGCATACTACCTGAAATCGCGCATTCTCGTAGATGACACCTGGCTCCAGCACTTGAAATTTGATGGGATAGCCGGGGTGGGTATGACTTACACCAAGCGCTACTCGTACGAAATCCTCTAGGCCAGGCGGTCCAAATAGAGTCACGGGCGTGTGCCCCGCATTCTGAAGGGAGCGGCTAGCCAACAACCCGGGTAAGCCAAAAAGATGATCGCCGTGTAGGTGGCTAAAGAAGATGCAGTCCAGTTGGCTTAATCGAAGTGGCGAACGAAGGATCTGGTGTTGTGTACCTTCACCGCAATCGAATAACCACATTGTAGCCATTTCCGGTAGCTGAAGCGCGAGACTGCTCACATTGCGGCTATGAGTAGGACACGCCGACCCAGTGCCCAGAAAAGTAATTTTCATGACTGGTTAGGTTCGAGCGGTCCAGTCCGGCTGTGCCGAAGCTTTCCAACATTGCCTTATGGAGGTAACTACCTCCTGGCTCAGAGGTCCTTCCGCAATAGTTTGAGCATTTGACTGCCATCGGCCGGGTTGGGTGGTACCAACAATTGCAGTCGAAACTCCTGGCTGACTTAAAGTAAACCGAAGCGCTACGCTGCCAATTGCCTGAGAATCTGCGGACTTGAACGGGAAGGCAAGCAATTGCCAACGCTGCCAGTAGTCAACAATGTAATCGTTGTCAGGTCGCTCATCATAACGCCAGACCGCATTGCCGATAGGCCGCTTGACGATTACCCCCATATTTTTCGCCCTTGCTGCAGGAAGCGTAACGTCTAGAGCAGACTGATCTACTACACTCAACGAACACTGAAGCGTAGCAAATGCACCACATTCTACGGCGTACTGCGCTGCTTCGTTGTCGCCACTATACCCAATAAACCTTACCTTACCAGCTTGCTGCGCCTTCTGAACGGCGGCAAGCGCCTGACCGTCTTTAAGCACCTCTAACGAACAGCTGTGCAGTTGTACCAGGTCGAGGTAATCGGTCTTAAGCCGTTTAAGGCTACGATCTATGTGGGAGGAGATTGTTTCAGGTGCCCAGTCCGGAGTTGGAATTCCAGAGGCGTGCCCGCATTTTGAGAAAAGGTAATAATCACCACGACGATGAGAAACCGCCTGGCCAATAAGTTCTTCGCTAGTTCCATTGCCGTTGGTATAGCATTCTGCCGTATCAATCACATTTAAGCCAGCATCCAGAGCTTCATTGAGAAGCTTTGTAACCGCTGACGAGTCTACCCCCTGGTATCCAATTTCAGCCCCACCGAATCCTAATGCCGTAACCATGAGCCCTGTAGAGCCAAGTTCTCGTTTCTCCAAAATGCTTACCACTCCTGCATCAAATAAAGATTGCGCACCTATTCTACCCCAATTAGCGAGTCGAGGTAGTGTACTGTGCGGCGCAGTATATCCTGTCGCTCCGCCGGAGTATAGCGCCCCAACGATTCGTCCTCAATACAGAGGTCACGATCGTAGCCGACACCCTTCAACTGGGCTACATAAATGCTGTGGTCGATATCTCCGTCGGGTATTGGGCACGCGTATTTGCCGTACTCAAAGCCAATCTCACGCTGGATTTCTCGTAGCTCCGGTGGGTAACTTATGTTTTTTATGTGCGTATGTTTCACGTGCGGTGCAAATTGGGCAAAAATCTCATACACTCGAGAGAGCGGCCAACCGCGCCAATAGAAATTTCCAGAGTCAAGTGTCATACCTAAACGAGGCGAATCTACGAGCTCCAGCAAACCCTGCAGAAAGTCAGGATCGTTTCCTTGCACCCCGTGGTTCTCTATACCAAGTTCAACCTCGGTGTTATCTGTGAGGTCAAGTATCTCACGTATTGCTTTGGCGGCAATCTGTTGCCTGGTTTCAAGTGGTAGCGTACGCTCATGACTCATGATTGCGTCAATTCGGATAGCGGGGACACCCATAATGTGAGCTGCCTGAACTGTTTCAACGGCCCATTTCACCTGCTCGTCGTGGTTCTCGGCATTAAAATTGTTACCCATACACAATGCCGAGACGTGAGCACCCGCTGTTGCTAATTGAGCATGCAGCGTATCGCGATGACTGGCATCCAAAAGGTTAAGCCGCAAACCATCACCGGTATCCTCCAAAGAGGGAACGGTACCATCGTGCGCGACGAATAGCTCAATACCTTTCACGTTGAGTTCTTTCAAACCAGAAATAAGCGAGCTATAGCCTGCAGAGGCAAGTATGTCATCACGAATAGAAGTGTACAAGTCACCGTGCTCCTTCCGAAAATGTGTTACGAATGGGGGAGGTGGAGATACAGTACAGCCCAGAAGGCAACCTCCCGAAATCCCAGCCTTGAATATACCCTGCCAGCCACTGGATTCTCGTAAAATAGGCAGGGTAATCGCCCTTGGTCTTGTAGTGCCAGTGACACAGCTGCGGTACATTTGGCAGCCCATCCTCGTCCCCTATGTTCGGGCCGGGTAAACACGCCGCCAATGAGACCGCCTTCAGCACTCATTATGTTGAGTAGCGCGGCTGACACTAGCAGTGGTCGGCCGTCCTCATTTACTTGCGCGGCAAAAAAGGGACTGTTTGGTGCACGTTCAAGCATGCTCCTCACATTCATACGACTGCGGTACATTACGCCCGCCTGTGCGTATAGGTCTGAAACCAAATCGAGGTCATCCAGCGTTACCCCACGCACGTGAGTGAAGGTTTCGGCAGGCAATCGAATTGGCTCGTCCAGTCGCATGAATGTAGAGACCTCCATACTCGACAACTTATAATGGCGAAGCGATTGCGCAACTGCCCGTACTGTTTCGATTGCACCACGCACACCCGCAAGACCTGTCTCATCGTCAATAACCTTTGCAAACGCGTCGCCTGCCATTCCGTCTCCATCTGCAGCCAGGCAGATATTGCTGTACCGAAGCAACAGCCCGGTGAGCTCTCCATCCTGTGTGAAACTACCGAAGGCTCGTAAGAGGGAACTGTGTAACCCGTACACCTGCAAGTTCATGATGCAGGTGATGAAACGGTTTGGGTCTTTACGATAAAGTTCAAATGCAGCCGGCAAGTCTGCATCCATTAACCTCCGGCATATTCTTCCGTTGATAGGTTGCATCTCATGTACCAAATCTACGCACAATGAACATGTCATCGTGCCAAGTAACTTTTGCGTTGTTACGGTGGGTGTCGGTTATTATTACCACATCCCACAGCGAGTTGTGCGGTTCCAACTCTGGGGAATCGTCCGCACAGTTCCTGCAATTTCTACTGCTAATAATATCGTTGTGTGTTGCAACTGGGTAGCGCTCTCGATTAAGAGGTCGTATAATGACTGCAAGGTTACACCGTCCTGCACAAATATCCTGATGAATAGGCTTCTGCTCAACCTTCAATCGCAATGTGTTGTGATGGTTTCACAGTGCAATTGCGTTAAATTGCATAATTCGACCGATGTATTTCGGGTGTATCTGTGCCGCCCATTTCAACATTCATTTCCCTACGGCGCAGGGTATGCGCATCAAACGCTGATTTCCAGGGCGAAACTACGTGAGGCTTCTGAACGTCCAACGCTTATACCTCGCAAACGGCCGATTCTCCTCGGCAATGCGGCAATGGTGACCTTGTAACGCGACATAATCTGGAGGGAGTTTAATGGCCAAACGACGGTCTGACGGCAATGTGAATCGACGAGGTGGCACTCCGCTTCCACGTCGCTCGCCGGAACTCAAGGCGTCATTAGCCGCCTTGGCACTTGTTCTACTGGCAGTTGCTGGATCGGCATACCTCCTGTCGCGATCCGGCAGCACAAGGCCGGACGACCTCCTGGTTGGCGCAGATGATACACTAAGTGTGCACAAAGCCAAACGCGAATCTGTGTTTGGCATGCTTGATCAAACCGTTGATGAAACGATACCTCACGGCTCGCATGTGGTTTTTTGGTCCTTTGACGTTAATGCACACCAGTTTGCTAACTTGGTGCCTACGCATATAAATGATCTGTGGCCAACAGAGGACTCGATTATGGGGCTTCACCCAACAACTTTTGGCACACACCCTGGAGTGGCATTAGCTAATATGCTTCCGCGGTTGGATTCAGATCGCAAGCGCAACCGGCCTGCCATTGTGATGCTGCTTACGGATGGCGAAGACCAGGCGCCCCAGCAAACCAAGCAGGCCCTTGTAAGCATTGCGGCTAATCCTGACGTGAAGGCCGTCTGGTTTTGCGGTGTTAGCGACTCGAATGGATTCAGATCGCTAATCGATCGGCGATGGCGACCAATCTTAGGTAAGCGGCTCATCATATCGAGCCGTGATGACGGTGCTGAGGCCCTCACGGACCTTTCCAGCCTTCTTCAGGCAAAAAAACCAGGAGGCTCATAAGTTGGATAACGCTGAAAAACTTGAAACAGACTTCGCTGTAGTAAACGGAGTGAAGGGAAACCAGCCAATCGAGAACTCGTCGCAGCCAAAACTCGAGAGCTCCCACGATGTGTTCTGGAAGTCCGTTCCGCAAGATGAGGTAGTTTGGCACTTACCTCCTGCTATGCTTAAGCCCGATCAACAGATCGATACCGACGAAGCATCTCAGTTGATAGACGGCTTTGCTAGGCTACTGCACGATCAACCAGGTAGGGCACTTGGCCTAAAATGGCACTTTCAAACTCGGGCTATCGCAGCTTCGGCGGAGCACCGAGATGTTACCGCTGCCAATAACAGAATGCGGCAGGAGATCCTTCAGCGCTCCCGGAACGAAATGGATGCCATCGACACGGAAATTAGGGCGAAGGACGAACAATACTCGGCTGCAGCGGATGAGTTTGCACGTCTGCAGATGGAACTGGCCGAAGCAATGGCAACAGCCGGCCTCGCCGTCTTCACTGATGAAGTAGCGGCAGAGTCACAATCGGAGGACCGCACCAATGCGCCTTCCAGTACCCGGTTTACCCACGGGGTAGAGGACTCTATTAATGAACTGCTCCCTACGCCCGAGGAGATTGCTGGCCAACACGGCGTACTAACCGCAAAAAAGGAATCAACCGCAGACCTTATTCTCTCGATTTTCATGCAGTTTATTGCTCCCTTGGTAGCAGGATTGCTACTGGCAGTGTGTCTCGGTACACTTATCGGTCTTCTGGACATGGATACCCTTCTTCGGCCCGATGGACTGCCACGTGTGGCACTAGCCGCTGCATTGGGATTTGTCATTGTTTACCTTATGGGTGAGATCGTCCGAACGGTCATGGTACTGGCCGCTGGTACTCAGGAGCATTACGATGAGTCACCACGGAATTCTCCAAAACTAAAGGCGTCGATTCCTCTAACAGCTCTCGCAGCAGCTATCTGTTTGATCCTCGCTACGGGTGAAATCACTGCCGAGGGACTTGGATTGCGTATGCTGCATGCTCAAGAAGTTACGCGCGAAATGCGGTTTAAGGGTGTTAATACGCCTGCGCCACAGGACGAGCCTCTTCTCATCTATATGCTTATCGGCACGCTCATTAGCGGCCCATACTTGCTATATAAGGCAACACACACGTGGAAGAGTGCATCGGACAACATGCGCGAGTCGTGGCTTCACCACATGCAGAGGCGTTGGGAGGCAGAATTTAGGAGAGACCCCAATGTTAGAACTGCACTCAGCATAGCCCACAAAGCAGATAAATCTGCTGATCACGTTGCGCACCTACGCCAGGAACTCTCCATTCTGAGAGAGCGCCGAGCCGATTTGCAAAATGCGGACCTACCCGCCGAAGCAGCGGAGCGCGCAGTTGCATCGAGGGCTGCTGCAGTTGGGGAAATGAGCCGAATGAATGAGATGATAAAGGAAATTGTAGAAGCGAGGGAGCCCTTGCCCCGACGGAATGAACATTCCGAGGTCCCCAAAATTCAGCGCGAGCAGACAAGTTTCCTTAACAAGCTTCTCGGCAGATAACAGAGGGCGATTTCCACGATGTTGCGTTACCGTATCCTCTTTGCGTTCGTCGGATTGTTTGCCTGCGCTAGTATTGCATTTTGTAGCGACTCAATGCTTCGATCTGCTGCATTCAAGCCTCTGTTAAGGCACCTCACACAGCCGATATTGATACTTCCAGACAGCACCACCAGCCGAGTACTTGCTGCAGGAGGTCACCCTGGTGAGGTGGAGATTACTTTAGAGTGGCATAACAAAAATGATCTCGACCTGTCCTGCATAGATCCTCAGGGCAATAGAATCTGGTACGGCGAAAAGCGGTCTCCAACCGGTGGTCAGCTGGATATTGACGCAAATGCCAATGTTATTAACCTTACAGAGTCCCCTGTTGAGCACATTGTATGGCCATTTGGCGCTGCCCCTCATGGTAGCTACCAAGTATATGTAACCTACTTTGCACAGCACGATAAGCGACGATCCAGTCCATTTCACATTACTGTGAATAACAACGGCCACTACAGTCAGTTTGGGGGCACCCTTTCACAGGTAGGAACGCGTTTACCAGTCGACTCGTTTACCCTCGACTCATCCACAGGTTTAGGTGTTGCACAGTTGTGGGCAATACTTATCACGTGCCTAGCTTGCGCTGCCTGGGCAGCGCTCATTTTTTCGCCATTGCTTCCAGCGTTCGCATTTGTCCGGCGGCGTGTATCCGTGGCCCCAGTTGTGGGCAGATTGGTACGCACAACCATCTACGTACGTAGCTTGCTATTATTTGCCGCATCGGGTTTTGTCGCTCAACTTGTATTTCTTGCTAGCGGGTGGATGTTGACGGAGGGGGCATCCATCGCACATATGCCTGTGTCCTTTGAGGCAGTGAACGTATTTGTTCACGTTTGTGGGTTTGCAGCTTTAGGCGGTGCGATCGGCGCGGTTCTGCGATCTAAGCTTCCTGGTTTGGAGTACGAAAGGTTGTCCTGGGCAATTCTATTCGCGGGGGCTGTTGCTGGCTTTCAGTTTGCTATATTGATGTTCGATCCGCTCCAGCCAGAGCGGGTGCTGGCAGCAGGCATGCTAGGTGCCGCAATTGGATTTATGATGTGCATCCTATACGATGAGGCTAACGCGAAGAAAGTGCTCACCACGCCAATTTCCACAGTAGGGGAGGGGCTCGCTCCAAACAGAGCGAATCCTGCTGGTAGGCTGCCAGGTTTAAAGCCGGGTCAATCAACCAGCTTACAGGATGACTAGAAGGCAACCAGTACTCCATTTATCACTCGTTAACTAGAACATCAACTCTTATGGGTATAATTGCTAATAGACGTGTAAATCTGTGGAACCACTCAGATCTGCCGCGTCGAGCCTGCTAGTTACTTCAGGGAGAAGTATTGTGTACAGCTATATTCCCATTGTTGTGATGATCTGCGTCGCCGGTATTATTGCCGCTGTGATGGTATTTGGTTCGCTCTTTTTGGGTCCCAAGAAACCAGGTGCCATTAAATCCGAGGCATATGAATGCGGCATGCGTCCTGTTGGAAACGCCCGTCAACGCTTTCCGGTGAAGTTCTACCTTATTGCAATGCTTTTCATTGTGTTCGACATTGAAACGATTTTTCTTTACCCGTGGGCAGTGGCGTACAATGGCCTTCCCTATACCCTCAAGATATTCAACTTTATTGAGATGGCAGTCTTTGTTGCAATTCTGTTCGTTGGTTACTTTTACCTCATCGGTAGTGGAGCACTGGATTGGGAAGAGAGCGAACTAGCTCGCTACAAAGAGGCGCCGTCTAAGGAGATTCTCGCGCCTCGCCCTCCAATTCGGTTCGGAAACGAAAAGTCTGGGGCCACCGATCTGTCTCAGCTTCAAGTGGGGCCGAGAGTACCTGCGTATGGAGCGTCGTCTCAAGAGGAACATCAGTTTCTCATCCCCGACGGCCACCGATCCGAGTATGGTGCTCCTCATGGTCCTGCAATTGGTGGAGTGAATTAATGAGCGACAATGAGACCGTTGCCACCGAACCACTGGAAGTTGTGGCTGAAGTAGAGGCGATATCTTCAGTCTTGCCGGAATGTATCCTGCTGGTTGAACATTTTCGTGGCGATCTTCGCCTCACTGTTGAACGCGCTGAAATTGCAAATGTCTGCAAGATATTGCGGGATTCTCCTTTGTGTCAATACAACCTGTTCTCCGAGTGCCTTGGCGTTGATTACCTTGACAAGTTTGTTACTCATCGGTTCGAGGTCGTTTACAACCTGTTTTCTGTGCGGTATGAAAAAAATGGTATCACCGTCGGGCATAACAAGAGGGTATTTCTGAAAGTGCGAGTACCGGAATCCGATCCCGTGGTGCCCTCGGTTACAAGCGTTTACCCGGGTGCTTCATTCCCCGAGCGCGAGGTGTTTGACATGTTTGGTGTCAAATTCTCTGGACATCCGGATCTACGCCGTATCTTGATGTCGGATGACTGGATAGGGCACCCCCAGCGGAAGGATTATCCACTAGGTGGAGAACGCGTTCAGTTTCCTAATGGCAAATTTGGTCCAGCAGTTAGCGAGGTCCCTGTTCAACATCCGGGAGAGTCGTATCATGGCAAAACCGGTGACGTAAAAGGGGAGCAACATCTGTTTGATCAGCATGCACCGCCGCAGCCTCAAATAGCTCCCGCAACTCCCAACGGACGCTGAACACGATTTAGTAAGGACTGTATTAGAATGACCATATCCGAAACAGGCGCCTCTGCAGAGATCGAGATCCCGATAACCAATGCGTCTGGCGTACAGATTGATGCCATCGACGATACAACCATGGTTGTCAACATGGGGCCGCAGCACCCAAGTACGCATGGTGTCCTACGAGTAGTTTTAGAGCTGGACGGAGAAACAATCATCAGTGCAACGCCCCATGTGGGATACGTACACACTGGCATTGAAAAGACGATTGAGTATAACACTTACATGAAGGCGGTACCACTTACCGACCGAATGGACTACGTTTCAGCTCTAATCAATAACGCTGCATTTACCTTTTCAGTGGAAAAACTGCTTGATGTAGAAATTCCACCTCGAGGTCAGGTACTTCGCATCATTCTGATGGAATTACAGCGGATTGCCAGCCACCTTGTATGGTTGGGAACGCATTTACTTGACCTGGGCGCCATGACCGTGTACTTCTATGCGTTGCAGCAACGAGAGTATATCCTGGATCTCGTTGAAATGATGTCTGGCGTACGAATGATGCCTTCATGGATTGTCCCTGGTGGGCTTCGAGGCGACGCACCAGATGGCTGGGTCTCCCGGGCTGCCAAGTTTATTGATGAGTTTCCTGCAAAGCTCGACGAAATGGAGGCGCTGCTGCACGCTAATCCCATCTTTCGTGAACGAACACAGGGCGTGGGTGTAATCTCTGGCGAAGAGTGCATGGCCTTGGGCATAACGGGTGCCACACTTCGTGCCGCAGGGATACCCTATGACGTTCGGAAAGCTACCCCATATGGGGGCTACGAACAGTATGACTTCTACGTACCCACCGGAGAATTTAGTGATGTCTATGACCGTTTCCGGGTTCGTATGGCTGAGATGTACCAGAGTAGAGAGATAGTAAAGCAGGCACTTCAGCGGCTTCCCTCAGGACCGATAAATTGTAGTGACCGAAAAGTGGTTCCGCCTCCGCGCAAGGAACTTGACAATAGCATGGAGGGCGTAATCCACCACTTCAAGTTGTGGACGGAGGGTTTCCACCCACCTGTGGGCGAGACGTGGCAGGCACTGGAGTCGCCTAAAGGTGAAATAGGATTCTATATTGTCAGCGATGGTTCTAATCGACCTTGGCGAGCACATTTAAGACCACCTTGCTTCATGAATCTTCAAGCGCTAAGTGCAATGTGCCGAGGTCGTCTGATTGCTGATGTAGTAGCGATTATTGGCAGCATAGACATTATTCTAGGTGAAATAGATCGATAGAAAAGATGACCAGTAATAATTACAATCCATTGACCGATACCTTCATTCCTAAGCCATTAGAACGGCCATCAGATGAACGTAAATTCTCGGACTCGGCCATTGCGGAGCTTGAGGAGATCGTAACCCATTATCCCGAGCGTAAGGCCGCCTGCCTGCCTGCGTTGTGGCTGGCACAGCGTGAGTATGGAGGGTCACTAACTCCCGCTGCCATTAGTGAAGTTGCGGAGCGGCTTGAACTCTCCTATACGGAGGTGGAAGGTGTCGCTTCGTTTTATACTATGTACAATCTGAAACCACGCGGGCGTCACCATGTGGAGGTTTGTACGTGCTTAACCTGTGCGCTTCTTGGTGCCTACGACATTGTTCACCGGTATGAGCATGAACTGGGAGTCTCTATCGGCGGTACGACCGATGACGGTGAATTCACGCTATCTGAAGCGGAATGTCTGAATTTCTGTGGCGGCGCGACCGTAATTCAGGTCGGAGACAAATATTTTAGTGGTGTAACACCAGATAATTGCCTCAGCCTCATTGAGGAGTTGCGCAACTCGCAGAAGTATACACCTAGTCAGCTTGCGGATTCTATTGTCAAGATCCAGACTCCTGGAGCCAGCACAATGGGTGGCGGCAGCTTTACTTCACAAGACTTAAATTAGCAATCAGGAAACGTAACCTATGGCAATTCTCAACCTGCTGTTAGAGCACCGCGATGTACCTGGAATCACCAATATTGATGTATGGGAAGCTCACGGCGGTTACGACGGCCTTAAACGCGCAGCATCCCTGGAACGTCAGGCAATCGTTGACGAGATAA
>JAJYCW010000064.1 GCA_021777995.1 bacterium | reverse complement strand
TGATTACATCATACGTGTAAGTTGCGGGGCTGCCGTTTGTACCGGGTGTTACGTTGATGCGCACTATCTGGCCAGTAGAGGCGTTAGCAGTAAAGAAACAGGTTCTTCCACCGTAGTCGCCATTGTACACCTCGCCCCATCCATATTGCACCGTGGGATCAGTTAGCAAGTCTACCTGGGTGCTTGCAGGTGACAAGATTTGAGTTCCTCCATTCGATGCAGAGGTTGCAAGCCCCAGGTTGGAGGCCCATAGGTAGCCATTTGCTGTGTTGAATGAAAACGCCGATGGCCCGCTAAGTCCGGCACCATCGGTAAATACCGTCACTGGTTTGCCAGTTGTAACATCCTCAATGGTAGTCCCTGCACCCATGGTACCAGCGCTGTTGCTGAAATTCCCCACAACGACGTCATTAGGCTGTATGTGGCCAGAGACGTGATCCGCGGTGAAGGTAGAGGATGCCGGAGGAGCGATGGCTATTGCTCGTGGGTCTTTGTCCCCATTAGTGGTGTCGATTGTGCTTGAGAGGGTGGTTATCGTGTTGAGGCCGCCAATGGTTTGAGGACTGGTAGACAGTGACGATCCACCTCCGCATCCTGCAGACAGAATGCCCAGAGAGAAGCTCGCTGTTACGACTGTCAATCGAGTGATGAATGAAGCGCCTGGCTTCGAAACGGTCATCTATATCTCCTTATGAATAAAACGGCGTACACTTGACCTCCGCCTGGACTGCGTGCTTTTTAGCTGTGCCGCCGGCAGATAGTTGCAAAGAAGCCACAATGGGGGTACCGGTTAATAGCGGATTCGTTTGCTGTTAGGTTTCGCTCATGATAACATTGTAGCAATGAATTGGTACAATATGTACAGTGATCAGGAGGATTACGCCAAATGAGAGCGGTGGTGCAGCGGGTAACTTCCGCCTCGGTGACGATACAAGAAGGTGAGAAGAATGTGACGGTTGCCGACATTGGGCGGGGGTTCCTCGTGCTATTGGGAGTATCCGTCGACGACAACTCTGAGGATGTCGTTTGGATGGCAGACAAGCTGTCTGGGCTTAGAATAATGAGCGACTCAGATGGCAGAATGAACTGTTCACTTGCAGACTGCAACGGTGAAATGCTCCTCGTATCTAATTTTACTCTTATGGGCGACTGCCGCAAGGGCCGACGTCCGGCATTTACCGGTGCCGCAGGCAGTGAACCAGCAGAGACGCTATTCATCGGGACCGCTGCCGCAGTTTCAAACCTTGGCATTCCAGTAAAAACCGGTAGGTTTGGCGCAGACATGCGCGTTTCAATCGTGAATGACGGACCTGTTACATTGCTGTTAGACAGCAAAAAGACGTTTTAGTTTGCGCTATTAGGCGCGTGCATCTACAGGTTTTTGAGAACAACGTCGTTTCTCCGGTACCCCGCAACCAAGAAGCACAGGCGGGGATGGCAACGCCTTACGGAGGTTCAGCTTGGGAGATTTGACGATTACGACATTCATGTGGCTGCTTCTTCTCGCATTTGCGGTTTCTCTATTTGTGGAGAAGCTGAATATTCCCTATGCACCTGCATTGGCTATCACCGGGCTGGTAGCCGGGATGTTTCCTGTTCTCACGAACGCAACTCTGTCACCGCACATGCTGCTTAACATTCTGCTGCCGCCGCTGCTTTTTGAAGGTGCGCTACATTTAAGAGCGTCATCGTTAAGGCATGACATGTTTCCTGTGGCCGTATTAGCCACGATCGGTACGGTTGCGGCGGCATTTGCGACAGCCTGGGTGATGCGGAAGCTTCTTTACCTTCCATGGGCTGCTTGTCTTACTTTTGGCTGCCTCATCTCCGCCACCGATCCTATCTCTGTGATCGCACTATTTCGCAGAATAGGCGCCCCCAGTCGGCTCACGCTCATTATTGAGGCAGAGAGCCTGTTCAACGATGGTATGGCAGCAGCACTCTATATGGCTGCTATTGGCAGCCTGCGTTCGGGAGGAGCGTTAACGGCGGCTTCCATCGGGGTACCGCTGTTGATTGGTGCCTTAGGCGGAGGTGCCGTTGGAGCTGGTTTAGGGTGGTTGTCTAGTAGAATCCATTCACGTCTAGATGACCATCTCATGGACTTAACGCTGACCACGCTTCTGGTCTATGGTTCCTATGAAATAGCCACCGCCCTAGGTGTATCCGGCGTAATTGCTGTGATCGCGGCTGGCCTGGTGGCGGGCAACACAGGGTTGTTTGGCACGATGACTGAAAAGGCCCGAGAATCGGTATTGGCCTTTTGGGAGTTCGCAGCGTTCATTGCAAACTCTCTTGTCTTTCTGCTTGTAGGCTTCACTGCAGCGCACTACCACTGGCTAAATATGCCTAAAGTGGTACTGGTAGCCATCGTGAGCGTGCTTGTTGGGCGCTTAACCGTCTACCCGCTTTTGTGGATGAGTAATCGTGCATCTACCGAGGTGCCCCGTGGTTGGCGGCACGTGCTTTGGTGGGGTGGATTGCGAGGCGCGCTTTCGATGGCACTTGCACTTGCGTTGCCCTCGTCGTTCCCCGATCGAAGCAAACTTGTTGCAGCAGCCTTTGGGGTTGTAGTCTTCTCTCTTGTTGTGCAGGGTCTAACAGTGGGCCGATTGGTCACCGGTCTGAACATTCACGCTCCTTCAGTCGATCCGGCTAAACCCTAGCCGAAGGGAGCTGTGTTCAGGAGAGGAACGAGTTGGACCGTTGATGGATCGTTAATATTAAAAGCCCCCTCGCCTCGTTTAAGGCAAGGGGGCATAGAGTAAAACGCCACTTATGCTAGAGTTCACATACCAGTTGTGTGAGGGTAACGAACCTTGCATTTCTTTGGCGTAGGTAACTCACTACGTGCTTGAGGTTATCGGCATTGTGCTGCGAGTCATGCATCCCGAGCACCAGGTAAGGCGTCTGCTCAAGGTGAGCATCAATGAGCGGCTTAAGTCGATCGAATCCCTCGTCCAGATATCCCCGGGCCCCGTTAATATTTGCAACGGGCGCTACCCAGATTTTCGCACTTCCAGGTTGATGGAGATTTGTGTAGTCTGGGTGGTAAGGTGCAACAGGGGCAGAAAGAGGACGCCCGGCATTGGAGCCGGGCGTTGTATCCACAATGATTCCAATATCTTCCAGGGCCTTCAGGTCCAGTGCCTCAAGGTCACCATTTGCCGCCCTGAATGCAGTTGGTTTGATTGAAAATTGCTTTAATACATCCTTACCTACGCGGATTAGGTCACCGCGATCAACGGTGTTGCCAGCACCGGCATCAAAGTTGATGAACAATCCGATTTCGTGCCAAGCGGGAATTCGGTGCAGGTATTCGTTGTGGTACAGCTTCACATTGCTCATTGGATCATGTTCATCAACACCAATGAGCCAGGTGAGGGGAATCCGAGTATGTTCTGCCACATCCACCAGTTGTGTAACGTAGCATTTGCCCTGTGTTGCGCAAACACAGTCAACGCTAATTGCCACCGTAGGTACTGACATGACTACACCTCCTCAAGCGGATTTAAGAGCCTTTTGCGGCCCTTGGGGTTTTTCGACATTTCTAATTTACCATGAAACCGCCTATAGCACCTCTAGTGCATATCCTCGAATTGGCGGACTTTGATACGGCAAGAGAGGCAGAAAGCAGTGATGCACATGGCGCCTCTCATAGCCGTACTTACGGTATTAGGCCCGGGCTGGTTCCGGGGTCACGTCCATTGCAAGTTTGTGGCCCAAAGTGGCACCACTTATGTTCTCTTCGAACACCTGCAGGTTACCCAGGGCGGAAACACAGGTCTGGAATATGGGCTTTCCGTCGGGTCGATTGGTGCCCAAAACGTACTGGATGCAAGCCTTGCCTACCTTCCCTGTGGCATTGAGTTGAGCCATGAGTTGGGGGTTTTGTGACATAGGTTGGTGCCCATTGGTGAAAACCTTCATTGCGGTCATCCCTATACCGTTTTTGCTGGCGCCGGCGAAAGCGTCCTGTATCGGTTGAGGCGTGTTATACGAGAACCACACCTGCATTGCCTCCAATATGTCCGCATCTACCTCTATGGGAATCATATTGGGATAGGGAGTATACGGGTGTTGTGATACGCCGAAATGCCGTACCTTACCTTCTCGTTTCAAACGCTGGAACACCTTGTAAGAGGTTCCTTTGTGGAAACTAGCGGGATCATGCCAGCCAAAGTGTGCTCGGTAGATATCGTAGTACTTTAGGCCGTTGTTCTGTAGCGACTGTACGACCTGATTGTAGGCAGAATCGAAATCATCAGGGTTATGACCCGGAGAAGTGGTATCGACTGTTATGTCGGTGAAATACGATTCGCGGGGCAGCCTTGCAAGTTCGGGCGGCAATTGGTTGTAGTACCCAGCTTTATGAACAAAGTTGATACCAAGTGCTAAACCCGGACCAACAAGTTCAGGATTCCAGTCCTGGCATATGCACATGGGCGTGATTTGCATGTGCTTTAATCGCGTATTGAACGGCCTTCGCGGCAGCTTGCCAATAGCCGCGACCACTGCTTCCGCGGCTTCCGCTCTCTGGCTGCGGGTAAGGCTCAAACCTGCGAGGCCAGCAGCAATAAGACCCGGCCCTGCAGTGACGGCGGTGGTCAACACTTGAACGAAGTCACGGCGAGACAGCGGCTTTTCTTGGCTTTTGGCCTGCATATGTTGAAGCAGATCACTATTCTGCATATCTGGCTCACTCCTTTCACACCCAGCCGGGTGTAAACCGAAACGTGATAGGCGGCAATATAGGAGTGCCGCCTGATGTTCTCACTTACCCTTTACCCAGGGATTCCGCGTGTGTTATGGCTACTGAAAACTCAGAACTTGAAAGGCGCTGTTGCAGCAGACGAAACAGGCGCACTGGTGTTATGGTGCGCTCAGTCGCTAGCGCCTCGCCAGTCATCAGGTTGATGCGTGCCGGCCACGAACCATCGGCGCCCTGAAGCGTTACCAAAATGTGAGCGGGGTGAAGCGCCCGCTGCATGGGTGTGTAATCCGCGTCGGTTGCCAAACGCACCATGTATTCAAGATGTTCGACAAGCCAGTTCATATCTGCAGACTCTGCCGACCTTGATGGTTGCGGAAAAGATCCACACACCCAATCAATAGGGGTCCAGTATTCATCCCGGTAGGACAATGGCATCACTTAATCCCAAATTGGCCGCCAGTTACGTACGTAGCGAGTCGCTTCATTTAGGCATTTCATCTCACTACCACCCAGCCTGAAGCCTGCAGCGGGTAGTAGGTCCTTTAGCTGCTCCACGGTATTAGCGCCAATGATAGGAGCCGTTATTACCGGATTGCTAAGCATCCATGCGAGAGCGGTTTGTGCCACGCTCTTACCTGCATCGGTTGCGAGTGACTCCAGGATTTCTATGACGCTGTATCCGTTGTCGTTGCCGTACTTACCAATAATTCCTTCCGCGCGAACGCTCGATACCTTTGCGCCGTCGCGCTTGTATTTGCCGGTAAGGAAGCCTCCTGCAAGAGGAGAATACGGAATTACCCCAATATGGTGATGCTTACAAAGTGGCATGGCTTCAATTTCGAAACCTGCGCGCTCCATCAGCGAGTATTCAGGTTGATAACATTCGAAGCGGGCAAGACCATATCGGTCAGATGCCCATAACGCTTCCATCAAGCGCCACGCCGGGTAGTTGCTAGCACCAATGTAGAGCACTTTGCCAGCGCTTACAAGGTCGCTTAGGGCTGAGAGTGTCTCCTCTATTGGTGTGTTAAGGTCTGCCCAGTGACACTGGTACAGATCGATATAGTCTGTCCTAAGACGTCTAAGGCTGTCATCGCAGGCCCGCATAATGTGCGCCCTCGAAAGCCCCTCGCCGTTGGGTCCGCTCCACATTTTGCCGCGTACTTTGGTTGCAAGTACTATGTCGGCCCGGCAATTCCGCTCTTTCATCCAGTTGCCGATTACTTCTTCGCTCTTGCCGCCATAGGAGGCTTCGCCAGCCCAGTTCGTATAAATATCAGCGGTGTCAATAAAATTACCGCCAGCCTCCACGAACGCATCCATGATCGCCCACGACGTAGTAACATCCGCTGTCCAACCAAATTGCATTGTGCCCAGGCAGAGCTCGGAAACCATCAACCCAGTTCTACCCATCTTTCTGTATTCCAATGCGATTCTCCTTCCCTGTTTTCCAATTCTGCATCGTATCAATTTGTGACTTGCTACTAACTATCATTTATTGTAACCACAGTGTCACCTAATATTGTTCAATCATTCATAAGCGTGTGAAAAGGAAAATTAAAATAGGAGCATTAGCGGCAGTTGTTGCCAGCCTGCAGCAAACCTGTGTTGTACAGGTACCATATTGTCAAAGCAATGCCGTGGCGCGTGGAGTTGCATGATGCCGAGAGTGTTGGTGGTCGGAGCAGGTCTTTCGGGGTTGGTGTGTGCCCGGGCTCTTCAGCACAAGGGCATGGATGTACGGTTGTTTGAAGCAAGCGATGGGGTAGGTGGACGGGTTCGCACCGACACAGTGGATGGCTATACCCTTGATCGTGGTTTTCAGGTGCTGTTACAGGCTTACCCCTCTGTTGAGAAGGAACTGAACGTATCCTCACTAAGCGTGTGCAATTGGGACCCCGGGGCTATTCTTCTGGCATCTGGCCGGCAGTTTGTACTTGCCGACCCTCGTCGCCTGCCACAGCTTGCACTGGCCAGCGCAGCGTGTCCTCTCTTCACCATGACCGACAAAATAAGGGTAGTGCAGATGACCCGCAGGCTTCTGGCTATGGATGATCACGCGATCTCCGCCATGCCAGATGAAACCATGGGAGACTATTTACGTCGCTGGGGTTTTTCTGCAGCCTTTGTAGATATGTTTATTCGGCCGTTCTTTGGCGGGATTTTCCTGGAATGTGAACTTGAAACCAGCGTACGCATGTTTGCCTTCGTCTGGAAGATGCTGGCGAAACGAGGCACTTGCATACCACAAATGGGTATGGGTGCTATAGCGCAGCAGCTAGCTTCGCATCTGCAACCTGATACCGTTACTTTGAAAAGTGTTGTACGCGGCCTGGTAAGAAGCGGTGAAAGAGTGACGGGTGTAAGTGTAGGTGGTGGTGTTGTTCCTGCGGATATCGTCGTACTCGCTACGCCGTTCGACATTACGGCCCAACTGCTGGGCATCGAAATTGCGATGAAGTGGCGGAAATCCACTGCTCTATATTACTCCCTCCCAAAGCCACTTTATTCGCACCGGCTTATTGCGCTTCTCACGGATAAACAACGATTGGTGAACAATATCGCCATGATTACCAATGTCGCCCCGGCATACGCTCCGGTTGGCAAGCACCTATTGTGCTGTAGTATTTCGGGAGATTCGGATCTTCCTGACGACGCCCTTGATGCGGCGGTACGGCGTGAAATACGCGCTGCGTTTACACTCTCCACAACCGATGACTGGCAGTTGCTGAAGGTTTACAGGATTGCGAATGCGCAGTTTGAACAACGCCCCGGCGTTTGGATGCACGTCGAGCGTTTTCGACAGGGAGAGCCCGGCGTAATAATCGCGGGTGAAGCCGCCGTATCGAGCTCCATTGAAGGCGCATTGGCTTCTGGGATGAGTGCCGCCGAGACGGTGCTAAAAAGTTTTACCTAGATGCGCCATAACGACAACACTGCGGCCTTAGAGTGGACTCGGTTGTTGCCACCGGGTTGGCAGATGGTGTGGCAACACGAGGAATGGGGAGAAGATGAGCCGCTGCGGTTGGCGGCAGTTGGGGCGTCCGGTGTTGGGAATGTGCAGATAATCCGTAATCTTGCTGGAAAGCCTTTGGCCGCTGATGCCAACGGAAACCTGCTTCCCTTTCATATTTCGAACTCACACGACGGAGGAAGTCATATTGCAATCGCGATTCCCGCCGCTGGTTTTGCAGGGGTAGGGATAGACATTGTGTACCTGCCCCGTTTAGGCAGTATGAGGCACACCAGGCAGTATTTGTACCGACTAGCCAGTCGTGTGATGGACAATATAGAGCACCACGAGTTTGTCAGCCTGTGCGACGGTTTGGATCTGTGCGATGTAAGGCTACAGTTTGCTGCACGCTTTTCGTTGATGGAATCTGCATCTAAAGCCTTGGGTACCGGCTTGCGGCTCGGCGTAGGGTTCGGCCGCCCAACATCACTGCACCCGCACCAGCTTTCAGCGGTATTTCAACACAACGCATGGAATATGCGTACAGGACTCGACGCACGCGACCGTATGATGGGCCTTGGTGGGCGCAAATTCGAGTGCTATTGTGGTACGAGCCATGATTATCTGGTAAGCTGTGTGCTCGTAGCCTGTTAGTCAAACCTCTTCCTGTGACCAGTAACTCTACAGCGGTGACTGTGGCTTTGGCAAAACAGTGTCCGCAGGCGAGACAGCAATGACTGACGCGAAAGTGCCTCTTAACCCGCTGGTGTCACCTGTAACATTGCTGCATCCTCGTGTTTCGCGTGCCAATTCGTTTCGATCTACCATACCCCCACCGGGGGTAACCTGCTCCTGCCAGCGTGTAAGCGCAGTATCGGCGGCCACGCGCACCGGAAACGTAAGCCACCGCATGCCGCTGCGATCCGGCGGGCCCAGGACATAGGCTCTGTCGTTCACCATTGTATCTAGTAGACGATGATTTTCATCGCCGCCTATGAAAGCGAGTGCCAAACATCCTGCCGCGCGAAGCCTCCAGTTGGAGTCTTTCAAAAACTGCCGAGCTGTAGATTCTATGCTGTTCTGCTGGTCTGCTGATAGTCCGTAATTGACGCGGCGTCCAGGCAAAATGTTGCGTGTCCAGGCATCACCGCGCGGTGAAGGGTGGTAATCGACCGAGCCCAGCGCAACAATGGCACGGGCCCGCAGGTAGGTGTCGCCAGTGTGAAGCATACTGAAAAGCACGGGCAGGAGATCGGGCGTGGGCTTCAGGCAGATGAGGTCGGCTGCAGCGTAGGTGTAATAATCCATATGGCGAAGCCCGGTGGGTGTTTCAAGTATGCCAAGCGCAACACGCTCAAGATCAACTCCCTGCTCATGAAGGAATGAGACAACATCCTGCGGCAAGCGAGGTACTGCAGGCAGGGTAACAGGTTGCGGTTGCAGTACGAGCGATAGTGCAAAGGAGATTGCATGGCGGGTATGTCCTGCTCTTACGGCTGCCTGATATGCAAGTTTTCTAAGTCGGTAGTCTAATTCAGGATCTGGCCGGCCCATGGTGTGGTAAGGCGCCGACAACACTGTGAACGCTCCCGACGGATCACCAGTGCGAAGCAGGGCGAGGCCATCGGCAAGTTTAAGCGTAGGATTAGCGGCAATCTGACCTGTTTTGAAGCTGCTTACAAGAGAGGGTATGGACTGGTAGTCCCGATCAGTAAGCGCTCGTTCAACCGATTTCAGCTGCTGGTTAACGTTTCTACCAGTCAGCCTGTTAGTTCCACCATTTAGCCAGCCCATGAAGAATAGTGTCTGGGGGCCCCAGCTATGTTGCCAGGATGCACCTGTCACAGTAAGAGCGTATATGCTATCGTCCGATAGCGGACGGCTATAATGTAGCAACTGAGGAGCGCGCGCGAGTTCTGCTGCAAACAACGTGTTCACTCTATTGTCCGCCCGTGCAGCCCTCAATGCGGCTGTGGCGCACAGTAATGAAAGTGAGGCACCCAATATTAGTCGCTTGCAGACAGTCATCGGTTGTTGTATTTCCTCCTGAGAAAAACTTGCAAATTGAATTGCCTTAGATGTGGCTATACCTAATGCTTAGTTCCATAGCTTTCAGCCTACGCACAACAGGTTATTTCTTCTGATACGATAACCTCGTGCTAGTGTACCTTAGCCGTAGTGCACTGTATTGCGCTTAACGAAGATAGCACCGGAAAGAGAGCAGTTTATGGTACCTTGCAAAAACCAGCTTGTAGCCTGAAATTGTATTGGCCACGTGGCGCGGTTTATGCGATCGCGTTGCCGATTATTTAGCAGTTAAGACGAATTGAAACCTACCATGTGACAATGACGGGACGTAAAGGATCCAGACATCAATGTGTGTGATGGCACCTTAACGTCTATGCAAACGCACGGTCTTGTTCCGTTGCCGCGTTATAAATAGGTTGATGGTCTCACAGCGAGATATTTCTTGCAAACAGGGTTATATGGTAGTATAGTGATAATACAATATACTAAGGAGTAATCAATGAAATCTTTTGCCATGACGGTTGAGACGACCAAGGATATTGATGCGGCTGTAGAAGCGGTTGTAGAGGCGACCAAGCAAAATGGTTTTAGGGTACTGCATGTTCACGATGTAGCGGCGACACTCGCGGAAAAGGGCTTTGATCGCGATCCCGTCCGTATAATCGAGATTTGCAATGCAAAATATGCAAGCCAGGTATTAGCGAAGGATATCTCACTGGCTCTTATGCTACCCTGCCCAATCTCGGTCTACGTGCAGGAGGGCAAAACATTTATTAGCGGTCTCCTTCCCACCAGCATGGTTGATCTGTATCCAGAGGCAGGATTGGAGGAGGTTGCCGGAAATGTCGAGAAGGTAGTGGTGCAAATTATTAACCAGGCTTGTTAACCACCACAGAACCCACAAGAGTGCCTGTAACTCGAAAGCGAGCAGCAGGCACCCCCAATTTCGGTGGCGGGCCTTTGTCCTAGTTATCTATTTACCCCGGAAGTGCATTGTTGATCTCTACAATATTTCCCGCGGGATCCCGGTAATGGGCTACCCGCACCCTCCATTCAGGTTGATCTGCGGCACCTGAGATAGGATGTAGACCTGCTTTCGATAGGTTCTCCACCGCAGCGTCAACGTCGGCCACCTCCAGGCATATGACTACCTTTTCCGGGGCAGGTGTTAGCGGTTCATCAGCGGTGATTCCAACTGCAGCGCACATCATGTCGCGCCGGAACAACGCCAGTAACATACCGTCACCTTCCAGCTCCTGGTAGACACCACCAGCATCGTCAAAACGTGGTACAAGTCCAAAGTGTGAATGATAAAAATCGGCGACCAATTCGACGTCGTCCACCAGTAGCCGTGTATGCATCGATTTTAACTTAATCATTGAGCCGCTGCCCCCTTTCGCAGAGTTCGTTATTGACTGCACCTTAGCGTTCAATACCCGTTACGAACTCCGTTGCAGTAGTATCACCGACTGACTAATTACGCAAGGTTGTAACCTGCTGGCTAACCAGGCGTCAAATAGATGCATGGCAGGAACATTTGGACCGCGCGTAGAATCAGCAATGAAACGCGTCTCGCAAAAAGGTAGGGAGAACACGGGCGTTGCAATTTATGAACTTAGCCTATGGTAATTGTTCCCGCAAAATGCTGGGTGTGTTAAGTCATTGAGTCAACTGGAGCGCTGGTTTTTGGGAGCGCATCCGCTGGCTCTGGGTGATGTAAAGTCTGTGCGCCTCATTTGGGTCTCGCCATGGCAGCCATGGCAGCTGCTGATCTTCACAGCTTTTGTTACCGGCTGGTTCCTCTGGAATTACCTCCGCGACGGTACCAGACCCGGCTGGCGGGTGAAAGGGTTGCTGCTGGCTCTGAGGCTTATGTCTGTCGCGGCACTGGTGCTTTTAATTTTTCAACCCACACTAAGGTTGATAAGCGAGACCAAGATACTACCGTATGTCGCCGTTCTCGTAGATAATTCAGGGTCAATGGATAGACCAGATCCTCATTTGCCGCCGCGATACGCCAGTGAAGAGAGCCGTGGTGAAGGTATATCGGAACGGCAGGTTGGTCAAAACACTCGCATTGCGCGAGAATCTGCTCTGCTCAACCATTCTGCGGTATTGAGACAACTGGCTGGGCATTACAGAGTCTCTTTCTTCGATTTTGCCCGCCAACCCAGTACAATCACGGTACCGCATAATGTTAAATCAATTGAGCGCTATCGCTTCGCGCTGAAGCTCTCGCTACATCCAAATTCCACCCAGATCGGCACAGCCATTCAGGACGCGGTACGCACTTTAGCAGGTCAGCCTGTCGCCGGTATGCTCGTCATAAGTGACGGTGGCAGCAACCTGGGACCTGACGGTTGGGCAGCAGCAGCGGATGCCCATAAGGCTGGCGTGAACATAAGCAGTATGGGAATTGGCGACCCTACGCCAACTCGAGACGTTGCCGTGATAAGCGCTCTGGCCGACGACAGTGTACGGGTCAACAATGTGGTGACTCTTTACGCCGAAATACAGCAGCGAGGTTATACTGGTAAACCGCTCACAGTACGCCTTCTTCGCGATGGCAAGCCATTCATGACCCAATCCGTAGCGTTGCGGGCTAACAACGTGAAGCAGGAGTTAAAGTTCACCTATGTCGCCCATAAGGCTGGAAGGTTCGTCTACACCGTAATCGCCGATCATCAGCCCAATGAGGTTACGTACTCCAATAACAGCCGATCGTTAGTGCAGACCGTGATCAAGAAGCGCCTCCGCGTGCTTTACGTAGAGGATCGGCCCCGATGGGAGTACCGATATCTGCGCAGCGCGATTTTGCGAGACACCAGCCTGCGATTTGCCTGCCTCCTATTGAAAGGGGATGGTACCGCCACCGGGGGATATGGCAACATACCCATTAAAGCATTTCCTACAGACGAGAAATCACTGTTTAATTACGATATTGTCATCCTGGGAGATGTGCCTCGTTCTGAATTCTCCGATGAGCAGCTACAGATGCTGCGACGCTTCGTTGAGGACCGCGGAGGCAGCCTGCTTATTATTGCTGGCGAAAACCATATGCCGCAGGACTATTTTGGTACCGCGCTAGAACCAGTAATTCCGGTAGTGTTTGGCCCAACTGCCGACCCCATCCTTACCGACCGCCCATTTCAATGGAAACTTACGCCAGCAGGTAAGCGCAGTGAAATAATGCAGCTCAGTGGTGATCCCGCTAAAAACCTGCGAGTGTGGGCCGGCCTGCCAGGCATGTACTGGTGTGCTGGAACAGAGAGACCTCGCCCCGCTGCTACTGTGCTAGCCGTGAACCCGCTTAGGTCTAATGCCAGTGGTCCATACCCCGTTGCCGTCATGCAAAGCTTTGGCGCAGGCTTGTGCTATGCGCAGCTAACAGATAGCACCTGGGAGTGGCGCTGGAAGGTGGGTGATCGGTACTTCTACAGGTATTGGGGACAGGTGCTTCGTGCGCTTACGCCGCGCGAGCTGCCTGGCAACTCACGTTTTGTACAGGTGAATACCGATAGTACTCAGTATCGGCTCGGGCAGAGTGCCACAGTTAGTGTTCGCCTGTTGGATCCTTATTACCATCCTGTAAAGGCTGCACAGGTACTCGGTAATATCGTGGGTGCAGGGGGCCAAAAAACTGCTATTGTACTGCGACCTACGCCAGGTTCACCTGGCCTGTACACCGCAGTATATACTCCCGCTCAAACAGGGCACTACACCGTTGAAGTTACCTCACCGCAAAACAGAGCCGCAAAGGCCTCTAGCGCATTCATTGTAGAGAGTATTTCGTTGGAACTACAGAAGCCAGAACTAGATATTCCTTACCTTAAACGGCTGGCAGCAGAAGGCGGTGGAATGTATTATCAGCCGGACGAGTTAGCTACCTGGGTTCATAGTCTCCACCGGTTCAGTTTGACGGTACGGCACAGCAGTGAAACTGATATCTGGGATTCGCCCCTCTGGCTGGTGCTATTCGTGGTTCCACTAACTCTGGAGTGGATCATTAGAAAACGTTCGGGCTTACTGTGACAAACAGTCCTCTGTAAACACGTAATAGAGCAAGTTCTAACAGAAAATATCACGGTGTTTCTGCGAGCAACTCACAACATGCCGTACCTGTGATTGCCTTCTTCAATCACGCATAGGCAAAATTTTGTGAATGAGATTGCAAAATCTATGATGCATCACCGTGAAAACCTGGTAGAATGTCTTTATTGACCCGGGTAACTAAATTTTATCTGACGATTCATGGCCGATGTCAGAACGATCCATGGGGTTCATGGAATGTAGAAAGGTATTCGATTTATGCGTCTGAAAATGCTCGCTCTGTCCTGTATTATCGCTACGTTTGCCTCAGGTTCAGTCTGTGCCAACGCAGCACCGCCTGCGCCTCACATCAACCCAAACCTGCCAACTCTCTTCCTTATTGGTGACTCCACCATGCGTAACCATACACCTCGTGACGAAGGGTATGGTACCGTTATTCACGAGTATTTCAACCTTGATAAAATCAATGTGGTGAATCGTGCGCTCGGTGGCCGTAGCAGCCGCAGCTACTACACTGAGGGACTGTGGGCGAAGGTTCGAGCGATGTTGAAACCAGGTGATTTCGTGCTGATGCAATTTGGTCACAACGATGGCGGTCCTATCCAGCACGGCACAGGGCGAGCATCCATCAAGGGAATCGGAAATCAAACAGTAACCATCTTTCATCAGAAGACAGGAAAATCCGAGGTCGTACACACGTACGGATGGTACCTGAGGAAGTATGTTGATGATACTGAAAAGGCCGGGGCCATCGCCATCATCGCCTCACCCATTCCTCGCGATATGTGGCACGGTACGCATGTTAACCGCAACAATCATGATTACGGCCTTTGGTCAAAGGAAGTCGCTGCCTCGCAACATGCCTACTTCATTGATCTCAATAAGATTGTTGCGGGCTGGTACGACATGTTGGGACCAATCATGGTGAAACACCTGTTTCCAATTGATCATACGCATACGAGCCCCACCGGTGCCATCATCAATGCCGACGCGGTAGTACAGGGGCTACGAAAGCTTACTGAATGCCCGTTGCGGAAATACCTCAAAACGGAAGTTGGACCGGACATCTAGGGGGCGCACGCGGTAATACAGCTCGAACTTCTTCGGTTGTTCGGGCTGTTTGCGTGTACAGTCGCACAACGGCAACTATTGTGAGTTGTTTACCGCACACGATTACACATAGGTTAAGCGACGCTTGGTTAGTGACGCGGATCAATTATTTCAGCTAATTGTTAATGCGAGTATTGACGCGGGTAAATTCCCTTGTTATAATTAGATTAGGTTATACAAAGCTGGTAGGAATGGAATGCGACAACAATCAATAACCCGACAATCCTGGAGATCAAATGATGGCACATAGAAATGTGAAATGGGGAGTTTTGCCGAGGATGAAGCAGGGCTTCACTCTTATCGAGCTGTTGGTAGTAATTGCAATCATTGCAATTTTGGCAGCAATATTGTTCCCGGTCTTTGCTCAGGCACGCGAGAAGGCCCGGGCGATTGCCTGCATTTCCAATGAAAAGCAGGTGGGCCTTGCGCTCATGATTTACGTGCAAGACTACGACGAGGTACTTCCAGAGGCGAGCTATGTAGGTAACCGGCCGTATTATCCTAAATGGATGGACTCACTCTATCCCTATGTCAAAAACCAGGACGTGTTTGACTGTCCAGATAACATATCTGCAGCCCTTAAATACGTTCCCTGTGGCCCCACAGGCAAAGGGGACAGGTGCACTCAACGAGCTGGTGCCAGGTTTGGAACCTATGGGATTAACAGTGCCTACTATTACGGTCGAACATACCACGGTGGTGTTCCTACGCACGGTGTATCGGGGCAGCCTCTCTCGGCAATACAGGTCCCTGCTGGTACGGTTTTTGCATCAGAAATGGTCTATGCGGACAATAACTATCAGAATATTGCCATTGGCTGGGATTTTAACATCCATAATCCCGTGGTTAACACCCTTACAAACCCGCCAACATTGCAGTTAAGTGGGTACAAGCTGGTCACCGCCTGTAAACTTCCTAGTCCGTGTGTAGCGCCGTTATCTCACTCTGGCGGCATAAACGTACTATGGTGTGATGGTCATGACAAATGGATGACGGGTTCTGCTTTGGTTGCCACACATACTATTAACGGCCAGAAGGTATGTTACTTGTGGACCATTGAGGACGACTAGCAGCATGTTGGATAAAAGACATCTGGAGTAACATAGCTTGCGTAAAAGATGCACGTATATTTGGGTGACAGCACTTACTGCGATCATCGGTTTGACAGTAGGTGCTGCTGCCTTGGGGAGTCCTGCGATTTCTACTTTCCAGTTCGTACCGGGAGATGTGTCAGCACAAACGGCGAACGTAACACCGCAAGATATTTATAGTGACCAGCTCGGTTTCGGCTTTGAGCCGGGCAGTATTCCTCGCCTCATGGCTGACAGGAAGGCGATTACTGCTTCTAAGCCGTTCTGCTTTTCAGTCAAACTGCCGGAAGGTAACTACGACGTCACTGTAACCCTTGGAGACCAATCGGAAGGCTCTCAGAATACAGTCAAAGCAGAAGATAGGCGGCTGATGCTCAAAAACGTTGTTACTGATCCAGGGCAGGTGGTACAACGCACATTTACGGTCAACATTCGTAGGCCAACCATCTACGGCGGCACCAAGGTTCACCTGAAGCAGCGTGAACTTGGTCCTCCTTTAGAGAGGGATTGGGACGATCGGCTCACCATTGAATTTAACGGTTCCAAGCCTGCGGTACAGTCGGTGCGGATAGTGAGAGCGGTTCATGCGACGACGGTCTACCTGCTTGGAGACTCCACGGTGACCGACCAACCTGACGAACCCTGGTGTAGCTGGGGGCAGATGCTTCCCCGATTTTTCGGCAAGGGCATCGCCATCGCGAACAACGCGAATTCTGGCGAAACCTTGCGAAGCTTTATGGCCTCAAACAGGCTTGCTAAAGTTTTAAGCACGATGAAACCCGGCGATTACGCGTTCATACAGTTCGGACACAATGATCAGAAGGAAAGAGGCCCCGGAATTGGTCCGTTTACCTCCTACAAACATGATCTGGAGTATTTCATCTCACAAATACGCAATCGTGGAGGAATTCCAGTGCTGGTGACATCCATGAATCGACGACGGTTTAATAGGGATGGCAAGATCGTAAACACGCTTGGTGACTATCCAGCTGCGGTAAGGCAGACGGCTGCTCAACAGCAGGTGCCACTCATCGACCTTCATGCAATGAGTAGAGTATTGTTCAATGTTCTTGGGCCAGAAGGTACACTGCATGCATTCGTTCACTACCCCGCGAATACCTTCCCCGATCAACCGAAGCCTCTTAACGATAACTCGCATTTTAATGGCTATGGCGCATATGAACTTGCCAAGTGCGTGGTGCAGGGCATTATTTCAGCCCAATTGCCTATTTCGAAGTACCTCAAGGAGAAGCCGTTCCATTTCGATCCAGCACATCCAGACCCCATAGGCAGTTACCACATTCCTGCGAGCCTTGCAAGCTCCGAGACGAAGCCGGCAGGAAGCTAGGTGCACGAAGTACCGTGTCGTTGCATCGGTGGACCGCACACGCAGTAACAAAAGTCGGTAGCATTATGCGTTTCGAAAAATCTGTTCGAGTCCTACTTTCCTTCGGCACAAACCCAGGCGTGACTACGGTATGTACGTCGCCCGGCAGACGTGGGCGTACGTACATGCCGGACGGACGCAACGAGCGGTGGTACGATTTTTGCAAACAGGACATACGGCCACAATGTAGAATGGGATTGTGAAAGCAGAAATAAACAGTGCGGATGCCTCTGTATGTCGCTATTTGAACCCCAAAATAACGAGTAGGATTTTGATTTGCGTTAGACACTGCTAGGTTCATCAGGAACTGCCCGTTTGCAGCAGATGGCGCGGCTCCATTGCGAGCTTGTTTTTGGTTGGTGCGCAAACCCCCTTGGCGATGAATGCGAAATGTTTACGCGTATGTTAGGTGTATCTCACCGCCATGTACTGGTTACCACTCTTTTTCGAGGGCTTGTAGGTGTATTGGCGCGAATATCCTATTTTGAACACGGAATTCAGGCAACGCCCTCTCGCAATAAATAGCCGGCAAGTGAGCTGCCTCAGGAATTATCGAGTTGCGAATGTCTGTTATAGAATATGGGGCATTTTGAGCACGGTGTGTACGGGTTGTGCCACATGAAGCGTGAGGTAGAATAGTGTACTGTTCCCGTTATGTCGCGAAAGGGGTTGTATACAACTTGGTAGAACATATCGTCCTATTTAAATGGAAAGCGGATACCTCGGCATCATCCATTGATGCAGTGATGAGAGCATTACGCAACCTTCAGACAGAAATCCCGGGTATCGTTTCACTTTCACTAGGTGAGGACTTCACCGGCCGCAGTCAGGGATATACGCACTGTCTTCACGTACAGTTTGAGAGCCGGGAAGCTCTCGCTGCCTATGGACCTCATGAGGCACATCAAGCAGTTGTGCAAACACATATTAATCCGATACGCGAGGCTGTTCTTGCCTTTGATTTCGAACACTGAACACTGTTGATATGGAGCAATTATGCGTCTGAGTGAACCCTTTCCGACAATTGAAACCCTGGTACGACTTGTGGGCGAGGCTGGTCAGCGCCTGGCGGAAATTGAAGCAAGTGAAGGTGCAGCTGGCAACATCTCAATTTACGTTGGATGGGACATTGATCCACGTCCTGTTTTTCCTGATAGCCAACCTGTGGAGCTACCTATCGCGGCCCCTGAGCTGGAAGGTTTTGGGTTTCTCGTAACGGGCAGCGGCCGTAGGCTGCGGGAGATAGCTGGTGATCCTGGCGCTAACCTGGCTTTCGTGATGGTGGGGCCAGGGGGTCGACACGGTACACTATTCTCTTCTCCGCACCGTCTATTTCAGCGACCTACGTCCGAATTTAACTCGCATGTGGCCGTACATCGCGATCAGGTGATGCGAAACAATCTTAATTTCCACGCGATTATTCACGCACAACCGCTGCACCTGGTCTACCTCAGCCACGTTCCCCGGTACCAGGAGACATTTTCCATGAGCAGAAGCCTTCTGCGCTGGCAACCTGAGGCCATAGTAAATCTACCGGATGGAGTAGGGTTTCTGCCGTTCCTCCTGCCGGGTTCACCGGAAATGATGTTGGGAAATGTTCGATTGATGAGAGATCATAGGGTAGTGGTTTGGGGCAAACATGGTGTGATGGCACGGTCGGACGTTAGTGTGAAGCGTGCGACCGATCTTATTGAGTACGCAGAAACCGGCGCGAGATACGAATATTTAAATCTGTCGAACCACGGATTGGCCGATGGTCTCACTGCACACGAGTTGCGGCAGATTTGCGACGCGTTCCACGTTGAACAGAAGTTTTTCTAGAGTAGATGACACGCATTCTCACGAGGTACCTCGTCAAGGAGATGGCAGTACCGTTTCTGATTGGCCAATGCGCGATCGTGATGATGCTGACTGGGTCGGTTCTATACAATAACGCAAATCTGTTCGTCCAGTTTCAAGTGCCAGCCGCAATGGTTATACGGCTGGCCCTGTTTTTTATTCCGTTCCTTGTAAACATGACCATGCCTGTCGCTATGGCGGTAGCGGCCAGCCTGGCAATAAGCCGGTTAAGCCGCGACTCTGAAATTACTGTTATGAGAGCCGCGGGTATTAGCCTTTTTCGCATTTTTATGCCAGTGTTCTGTTGTGGGCTTATTGTCTCGGTTGGTGATTTCTACTTTGGTGAGTACGTAGTACCTGGTGCAATCATAAAGTACGAGCAGGTATTGGGTCAGTTAGAGACCCAGTTTAAGAATCTAATGCCGCTCGCGGGCCAGACGGTGGCACTAGACGGCAAAACAGTAGTGGGTGTACGCAGTATGACTGCACATCCAGGCTACATTGCGCTGCAGGGTATTTCTATTAACTCCACCGCACAGATGCTCAATGGCTCGTCGCAGCCTTTTCTCGCGCTCGCAAAGTCCGGCACCTACAAGGATGGACGGTGGACCCTTATCGATCCGGTAGTCATTGCCTTCAATCCCGACAGCCCGTCAACGTTTACCCAATCCACTTCCGCGAGTGTAACTTACAACATACCTGTAGATCCGCAGTTTTTTCAGAGCGGCTTTCAGTTGCAGATGCCGATGGGCCAGATGGCTCAGTCTTCGATGCTCACATTTGCTCAACTAGGAAAGCAGCTCGCGCAGGATCGACACAATCATTACAGTGATCCCTCGCGCCTTCTGGACTACAACTTCAAGCTTTCCGTGCCGTTCTCGTGCCTGGTAATGGCGCTTTGCTGTCCGCCAATAGCGATGAAGTTTGGCAAAGGCGGGGGGTTCATGGGGACACTCCTCTCGATATGCCTGGTGTTTGTCTACTGGAACACCCTGTTGCTAGCACGTATATTAGGCTCGCCAGGACCGCAGGGCGGTGCCCCGTTGCTGTCGCCCGTTGTGGCAGCCTGGTCACAAAACGTACTCTTCGCATTGGCGGGTATCTGGCTTTTGAGACGAAGCGAGTAGCCTAAGCACCCCCTTTAGTTTGCAGAACTAGTAATTAGCATAGTAATAATCTTATAAGCTATGGAACAAACAACATGTAAGAACGAAGATCAACGTCTTCGTAGTTGACTAAGAGGCCCGCGCCAACACTTACTGCGGCGGGTAGCGGGAAAGAGGCTATGTCTCATCTAAACGGTAACGCGTCGGACGATAACATTCGACTGACCCGACGTGAACTGGAGATTCTGGCCCTTATAGTTGAAGGGCACTCCAGTAAACATGTTGCAGATCTTTTGTTCGTTTCCAAGCGAACGATAGATTTCCATCTGGATAACATCTATCAAAAACTGGAAGTAAACAACAGAATGCAGGCCTTGCAGCGTGCTGCCAGGCTCGGGTTGCTAACGGTATCATCCTGACACAACTGAACAGACGGCCCCGATTGCAACAGCAGTCGGGGTCGTTTGTCGTGTGGCACTATAAGCCGCTCACCGCTTCGCCACACGATGTCTTAAGGCCTCGCAGTGCACGAAGCGCATAGTAGTAGCATTGAGATGACGATTACGGTGCGTCTTCCGCGTCGACCTTTAACTTGTTGGCAACATATGCATTGCGTACACGTGCTGGGACCACGCAGCCCCAGGCATCGGTGAGCAACTCAATAAACTCGTCCTCATCCACTTTTTCCAGCCGTACAAGAATCGCGGGAAATCCGTTGTAATGGGCTTCGGTGAAGAACTTCGAAGGCGCTGCAGCAAGCAGCATCTGCTTCTCGGCTTCTCCAGCTACGCGAACTGCAAGGACATCGGTGCAGGGTACTTTGGGCTTTTTAGGATCCACACGCTGCATCCACACCCACGCGAATCCCTTTTGCTTTCCGCCCCTTAAAGCGGCAAACGAGTGACCGTCGGGATGCACAATGGCACCGGGAAGTGCACTAGCTATCCGGCTGACATCGTCAAGTGTAATCACCTGATGGGGCCCTCCTTCCAAATAAGAATCCGGATCAGCGGCAGTCATCCTTTGCCACCGGATATTCAACCGTTTGTGCTGAGAGTTTGTGCGATAGTTAGAAATATAGTTTACTCGCACCGCGGCCGCAACAGTGTCGACCGTGGTTTCAGGTGTAGGTTGTGAACCAAACGGTGAACGTTGCAGGTAAGTGTAAGATTTTGGTTGCACTTCAGTCAGGAGCTATGCACGCCAGAGAATAACACATCTGGTTGCCTAATATGAAACGGATTGACACAATATTGCGCGTAAGAGCATCAATGCATAAAATGGTAACATCGAAGTGGAGGAATTATCGTGCATCCCACGGCAATTACCAATGTAAGTGACCGCAGTTATTGGTGTGGTGTCAAATTGGTAACTATTAAAGTGGTAGGTGGGAGGCATTCATGGCGACCATTGACAACAAAGAGACTACGCGACGGGTACGCGCCGAAGTTGCTCGGCGCAACATTGATTCGACAATGCTAAATGTAGCGGTACTTGGAACAACAGTCCATTTCACAGGTTTCATAGGCAAATTACGCTCGCATGAGGAAGTGGATTTGAAGGAGGAGATGGAGACGATTACCCATCTGGTGCAAATGCACTGCGGCGTGAGAGAGGTGATTTGGGAGACGAAAGTTCGGACGTGACCTGGTGTAGGGTGGGTGAAGGCACCCACCCTACGAGTTTGCTGTGCAACGCGCGTCTCTAACTACCGGGCAGCGTTAATCGGGGACGGTCTCCAAAATTGGGCCGAATGGCGGGAATCGCCGCAAGCTGTTTCATGGCCAGTTCAATGGCGTAATCCAGTTGCGGGTCACGCCCTGCAGCGTAGTCCTGTGGAGTGATATCGATGTCAACATCTGGATCTGTACCGTAGTTTTCAACGCCCCAGCCAACGTCGTTAAACCAGAATGAGAACTCTGGCTGTGTCGTTACTGCGCCGTCTGCAAGCGGGTTTCTCGGTGAGATGCCGATTACGCCGCCCCAGGTGCGCTTGCCGAGTAGCGGACCGATTTTCATTAGCTTAAAGCTGTGACTGAAAATGTCGCCATCGGATCCTGCCCACTGATTAGTTACAGCCACAACCGGTCCTGGGATGGCGTACGCCGGGTAGCTTTCTGGTTTGCCCCAACGTTGAAGATCGTACCCTAAGGGCTTTCTTGCAACTTTTTCCAGTAGGAGTTGCGAAACGTGGCCGCCCCCGTTGTAACGAACGTCGACAATAAGTCCGTCGTATGCGGACTCAGCCATCCACAGTCTGTGAAATTCGGCGAAACCGTATGCTCCCATGTCGGGTATGTGCAAGTAGCCAACCCGGTTGTTGGTGCGGGCGTGTACCGCTTGGCGGTTGTTCTCAACCCATTCGCGGTAGAGTGCACGACTTTCACTCCTCAATGTCTGCACGCGTACAGTGCGGGAATCGCCATCACGCACGCATCGGCCTCGATCGTTTTGGACGCGACGTCCTC
>JAJYCW010000063.1 GCA_021777995.1 bacterium | reverse complement strand
TGCATACCCCACCAGTGGTCCGCTTGCGCTGTTGGGCAACAGGCTGTATGGCATCACGAATAATGGTGGGCAACATCATGCGGGAGTTATCTACTCCCTTCGTAAAGACGGAACCGGTTTTATGGTGAACTACTCGTTAGCAAGCAAGCAATGTCTACCCATAGGGCTTTACGCTAGCAAATCTCGACTTTACGGACTTTATCTCACTGCCCACCACTACGAACCTGTGCTTTTCAGTTACTCTCCCTCATCTGAAGGTATTCGTACGGTGAGTAACCTTGATCGCTTCGGTATGGATTCGCTGGGCAATCCAACTCCAGGATTGTTACCGGTTGCACCCCATACACTGGTGATTCTTGCCGGGACTCTGCGGAAGGGGCACCTTCTCCTGCAGGTAGATACATCCACCGGCAAGCAGACCGTACTGCATGATTTTCGACCCAGGTGGCTAATCGATGTAGTTCGTAATAGTGGCGCGTACTACGTGAGCGGGTACAACCCGTTTAAACAGCGCGGATTTGTCTACCTGGTAACGGCGAACACCTGCACGAAGTTGGCAACCGTGCTTTACATCCATCGTAGCGTGAAGGTAATCCCGGTTAAATAGCTTTGACTCGTACACGCAACAGTTGTAGCAGCGCGACGTGTGGATATCTGGTTCTCGTGGTGTGCGTCATTGCACTTTGGTGCGGTACCATGCTTGTTAACTCTGTTATGTCTTGGGATAACCAATGCGACGAATATACCCTGCGGTTTTTGCCACGTGTCTGGCAGTAACGTTCGTGCCCCGGTATGCGCACGGTAAATCACAGCCTGCTTCCCCGTTACCTCACCTTGGCGTGTACCGTTGGGGTGCCCCCAAGGGCCCTGCCCAGGTAAATACGTTTGCTGCCTGGATTGGCCGGCCGGATGTGTGGGCGGAAGACTTTGAGCCATCCGATCAGTGGGGTAATGTATCCAGTCCCACCAGCTGGTTCTTCGCTCCCTGGCAAAAGTGGCTGAGAGAGCAAAAAGGTCGAAGGCTTGTTCTCACAGTACCCATGCTGGTCGGCCCTTGGAACCTATCCGGCCCCACCACCGGTCCACGAGCGGGTAAGCCAGTCTCACTCAAACTCGGCGCGCAAGGGGTCTATAACCACTACTATCACCTACTGGCAAAGAATCTCGTAGCATACGGACTGGGTAAGTCAACCATACGCCTGGGTCATGAGATGAACGGTGGCTGGTACACCTGGCGGGCATCCGCTGATCCGCATGACTGGCCGATTTACTGGCGCCAGATAGTGACAACCATGCGATCGGTAAAAGGGGCTGATTTCCAGTTTGTCTGGAACCCAGCTAGCGGGTATTTGCAACTGCCTGCGGAGCAGGTATACCCCGGCGACAAGTATGTGGACGTTATAGGGCTGGATCTGTATGATCAGTGTTGGGCGCAAGACACCTACCCAATTCCGCCGCGCGATCCAGCAGCAGATGCAGACAGGCGGCGCGAGCTTGCATGGAAAAGTGTCTTGCTAAATGGCGACCACGGACTAAAGTTATGGTACAACTTTGCAGTTCAGCACCGCAAACCATTCGCCATACCAGAGTGGGGCGTTTGTAATCGCAGTGACGGACATGGCGGCGGTGATGACGCACTCTTTGTGCGCAACATGTACGAGTTTATGACTACGCACAGGGTTCTCTTCGATGTGTACTTCGACGTCTCCGCAGGGGACGGCGACCACCAGCTCTCGCCTGGTAGCAACGGTAAACCCACCACGGTGTTTCCACTCGCATCGGCTACCTTTAGAAGGTTGTTTGGCGGCAATCCGTAGGCAGAGCAGCGGGCTAAATCTCGTAGTCGGAAGTATTAGCGAACAACTGGTTGATGAGCTCACAGATAAAATGCACTGTTTCAATAGCGTCTTTGGGTAGCAGCTGTTGCGCAACCGTTGGGTGAGATGCCTCATTGCGCAGGAGCCTAACCGCTTCCCAGGCGGCCACCGGATAACCTTCGCGGTCAAGAAATTCAATTCGCCGCTTGAAATTTCCGTTCCCGTTGGACGCGTTAAGTGCCTGACATTTTGCGGCAAGCGCTGCGTCGGCTACCCTGTATAACTGTTCCATACCCAAATTATAAACGGGTAGAAAAAACAGCCGTAGATGCAACATCCTCTGGCTACTTCAAACAGGTCACGCACCTCGGCTGGTACGGTATCTGCAAGTCGTGGCGCAAACAACTGATCCACCCAAATTTTAGGTGGGGCTTGTTCTGGCTGGCCACTGGAAGAAAGTTGACCAAAGAGAGCGTGAATGGGGTCACTGACATCCCAATTCTCCACTGTTAGCACCTTGAAGCCAGCATTGTGGATCGGAACTTCGGTCTCATCCATGATATTAAAAACCTCGCACCGGGGTAAAGCTTGTTAGTACGCCGTTATCGCTTCTTCCACAGACTTTGCAAAATCGTCAAAGCCGTCCTCCTCCACTATCTCGTGTGGTACCGGCATCTGATCTATCAATTTGCAGGCGCAGCCGTGCAGGAACGGGGAGTTCCTTGCTCGGCTGCACAGCCAATTCATTGTAACTCTTATCACAGGCGGTCTAGATGTCGCTATCTCCCTGCAAAGCTTCGATGGCGAAACCTGGTAATGCCGGCAGTTCGTTACCTGCAATGCCCTGGAGGTCGCCTTGAAGGGCAGCTACGCTGTTCAGTACCCTCTCAATCCGCTTTTCCTGTCGTTTCCATCGCGATAGTGTTGCACGCTTCTCCGCGTTCAGTTCCTCCTGTAGCTCGCTGAACGGCAAGGCGATACCTTCAAGTGTGGCACGGAATTCGGGGCCGATCATGTATTCGTACAGGCGCTCCATCTTTGTTTCGCGGCCATGCGCACGTTGGCTGGCTTCGGCAGTGTTAATAATGCCTTGCCGGATCGCCAGGCCTAAAACCGGTGCAAGGGAGGGTTTCACGCACCATACGCCATCCTGCAGGCCAAATTCCGAGATACCTTTTGGCAGTACCTCACTCACGATGGTTGCCACGACAGCTTTTACATCGGCAGCATCCTTCTTGGCTTTCGCTATCCAATCTCCGCCCCAGGCTTGGGCTCGCTTCATCTCCCAAAACATGGTGCCCATGGGCCGGCCCATTTCACCCTCAACATGCTGAAGGATATCACCACCGCGAGCGCCCGTTTTTACGGGCTCCACGGTGTCGCGAGGGAACATCTGGCGCAAAGTTGCCTCAAAATCGAGCTCAAGTACCTCACCCTGAAGCTGCTGAGAGCCCTGCGTCGCCTTACGGTGGGCCTCTTCAAGCTTTGCCTGCATATCTGCGATGGTCTTATCTCTCTCGGCAATTTTCAGGTGTGCAGCTGCATCTGCTTCTCTTACGGCTTCCTCGTAGATACTTTTCCGCTTTTCCGCAACCTGCCGCTGAATTTCAAGTTCAAGCTCCTTAGCGCGGTTCTCTACTGCCTCACTCTGCCTGCGCAACTCCAGTTCGGCGGCCTGTGCCTTCTCCACTTTTGCCTGAAGCTCGCTCACTCGGTTCCGGTCTGCTTCAATCTGTGGGGCCATTTCATTTAGGATACGCGCTCGTTCTGCGTCGGCAATCTGCTGCCGCTCCCGTGCCACTGCGGAGTCAATCTCTGCTTTTACAGCGGATTCCCGTTCGGCCACTTTGCGCTCGCGTGCAGCCGCGGCTTCCTGCAGGTGCAGTGCCTGGTTCAGTTTAGCCTCGGCGTCCGTGCGGGCTTTGGTTACCAACTGAGACGCTTCTTCCCGTATTCGTGCGATCTCTGGACCAGCAAGTGTCTCGTCTAGCGGAATAAGGTATCCGCACTTAGGACAGGTAATCTCGAAAGATTGTGCCATTTCGTTACTATCCTTTCTGCGCTGAACAATTTGGTTGAATAAGGTGTGTAGGTTTTAGCGTTATTGCCGAAAGAAGACGATCGTCGCGGCACCGCTCACCTCTTAATAATCCCGGGCAGATGGAAGGTTTTCAGGCACGGTTTGCTAAGAATTCCAGAAACATCGTGGAGAAGGGAGTAACGTGGTTGGATGCGCCCATCCCAGGCAACGGGGATGGGCGCACTTGAAGGTTAGGCCTGGTCGTTATAGATGGCGTAGGTTGGGGTTGAGAGGTAGCGTTCACCTGTGGACGGAATGATTACGACGATCATTTTGCCAGCCATGTCATCCCGGTGTGCAATCTGCACGGCTGCATGTACGGCAGCACCCGAGGAGATTCCCGCAAATACTCCCTCTTCACGAGCCATGCGGCGGGCCATCTCCATCGCTTCAGGAGCGCCAACAGGGATAACCTCATCGTAAACATGTGTGTCTAAAATCGACGGCACAAAGCCTGCTCCTAGACCCATGATGGGGTGTGGACCCTTCGGCTTACCACTGAGCACCGCGCTAGTTGCAGGCTCAATGGCGAATATCTTCACGCCAGGCTTTCGCTCCTTAAGCAATTGCCCTGCACCAGTTATCGTACCACCGGTGCCTACACCGGCCACAAGGGCATCTACCTGTCCATCTGTGTCCCGCCAAATCTCTTCGCCAGTTGTGCGGCGGTGGACAGCAGGATTGGCAGGATTGTCGAACTGGCGAGGAATAAAGTACTTACCTGCATCCTTTTCCGCTATCTGGTCTGCAGCCTTTATTGCGCCAGGCATACCCTCTGCACCCGGAGTGAGTATCAGCTCAGCACCCAGTGCACGCAACAGCGACCGGCGCTCTTGCGACATGGTATCCGGCATAATGAGCGTGCACTTGTAGCCGCGTGCGGCACAGACAAAAGCCAGGCCGATACCGGTATTACCGCTGGTGGCTTCTAATACTACCATGCCGGACTTAAGCTTACCGGTCTTCTCGGCATCGTCAATCATCGAAACGGCTATACGATCTTTCACGCTGCCCAGTGGGTTGAAGTACTCCAGCTTGCAGAGAACCTGCCCCTTCGCGCCGTCGGTGACGCGGTTGAGGCGTACGAGTGGAGTATTGCCAACGAGTTCCGTAATGTTGCTTGCAATTCGCATGTTATTTTCCTTCGGGGCGAATGCGCCCAAGCTTAAAGTGCTGGCATATAGCTTAAGGCGTCATCCAGCCCGTTTTTCTTGCTCACTAAATCTGCGAGTGTAATGTTATCGAGCAGTTCGGAGATCGTGCACTCCACACTGTGCTCCACATCCCTCACCACCCAGGCAATGCTCGCCGGTGGCGGCTCTTCCCCTTCGCTGCCTGCAAACAGCCTGTCGGTGCGCATTACGGCCCTTACCACGTCACCGACTACTATACGCTCGGGCTGCCTTGCGAGGTTGTATCCTCCGCCCGCGCCCCGCACACTCTTTACGATACCTGCAGACTTTAACGATGAGAGTATTTGATCAAGGTACGGACCAGGAATATCCTGCCGTGCAGCTATTTCCCTGCTTTGACACGCAATGGTGGAGGGTTGCATCGCCAGGTCCACGGCCGCGCAAAGTGCGTACCGCAGCCGGGAATTAAAAAAGCTCATTTACGGTAACACCTCCTTCACGGCAAAAATTATGTTGACCTAACCAGTATACTTACTAAACTACTCTGGAGTCAAACCCTATTCAAAGTGCTTTTAAGGACAGGAGTTACGGAACGGACAGCTTTCTCTTTTGGGCATCTCTATGGGCTGGCGCGGCAAGCGACTGTACCAACGTGCCGAGGATAATCACGCCAAAACAGAGGCAGAAGCCCACGCGCCAATGAAAGTTGAGCATGTGAAGCAGAGGGATAGCTAGTAATGGTGCGAGTGTGCCGCGAACACCAAATAGTGTGGAGTGTATCGCCTGATAAAGAGAGGCCCTGTCGCTCTCTGCGAATAAAAGGTTAGAATTAAGGTATCCAAGATCGACACCAGATTGCGCCGCTCCCGACGCAAATCCGGCCAGCATGAGCCAGTGCACTGTGGGGCCAAATGCGTAGCATAACGGCACCACACTGTTTAATCCCACGGCACAGAATGTGGTGGTAATTGGGCCAAATCTGTCGGTGAACCAGCCCCAGAAAGGGTATCCAAACAGTGCTGCCAGTGCCGATGCCGTAACGATAGAGGCTATCTGTTCCGGCATGATGTGGAACTGGTCTACCTGGTACAGGGGATAGTAGGTGTTGGCACACAGATTACCAACGCCGGCAAGAAAAACGCCAATGCAGAACCTGCGATACGCCGTGTTAGTGCGAAGTATCTCCGCTGCATCGCGCAGGAAATGATTAAGCGGCGGTTTTGGTTCTCGCTCCGTGTGAGGCAGTTTCAAGCGGCTGAAAGCAAGGGCAGTGAATGCGCCGAACAGCCCGCCTAAACAGAAAATGAAACGAAAATCCACATGATAACGCTGTTGCAGCACACCCATTATGCTGGCGGTTGTGAGCGTTGCGGCAGAGACACCAATACGTACCACGCTCATGAGCCTGCCCCGCACCTCAACAGGATAAACCTGCTGCATAACGGCTGTGTAAGCTGGGTTGGAGATTGCAAAAACGATTGGTGTATAGCAGATAAGAAACAGGAATGCCTCGCGAGCGTGTGCCCCTCTCACGACAAGGGGCGTAAGCATAAAAGCCCCTCGGGTTAACAGCCACGTAAGGGTTATGAACGGCAGCTTAGCACGGCCCTCCATCTGGTGCGCCCACAGGATAACGAAAAGGTAGCCAATTGCCTGAGATGCAACTGCGAAGCCTAGTTCATAGGTGGTTGCGTGCAGACGTCCACGCGCCAACTGCATCGCAAATGTCCAGATGCAGCCCTGGTAAACGCCTGTGCAGACACCTGCAGTAACGTCAAGCAGCCAGTTGCGCCTTACCGTCGTCGTAACCGCAAGGTCGTCGAGTGGAACTACGTGCAACAACAACCTTCGCAGTATCGCCATAACCGACAAACGGTCACGGCCGCTGCCCGCGCCACCATGGTTGTTTAGCACACGAAATCTCCCTTTAATTTGCGGCATTGATATACAATGTGAAGCACAGTTTACCCTAACAAACCTACCGCGCTCATTCCGTAGCTTACAAGCCGTTACCCTGGTAGCCGCCAGTGCGGGTATGCCCAACAGTGGATGACATTTTTACAAGATTTAACCAAATTTTAAAACAAATTTAATATGAAGAGGGTGTTTAACGTCCTTGAAGCACCGGTGCACTGTGATACACTTATTTATACAGGCCTCTGTGCTGCTGCAGAAGTACAAGGATGGCTGAACTTTAATAACCCCGCAGAAGTATCTGGCAATTCCGCTTAACGCTTCTGCATCTGTTTCTATACGAAAGATACGGCAAATGAACACAAATCGAAGTGCATTCACGCTCATAGAGCTGTTGGTTGTTATTGCCATTATTGCTATCTTGGCAGCCATACTCTTCCCCGTATTTGCGCAGGCAAGAGAAAAAGCCCGGCAGGCGACTTGTCTCTCGAACCTAGATCAAATCGGTTTGGCCCAGATGATGTACGTTCAGGATTACGATGAGCGATTCCCTACCTCGTGGGCCAAAGGCTTCCCCGGCGACTTTAACTGGTACATTCAACCGTACCTCAAGAATTTCAACGTTCTGCTGTGCCCAAGTAAGACGGTATCAACCGCCGCTGCTGCGGGGCCTTGTGGTAACCCCAACGACTCCTACGGCACGTGGTATCTGGCGCCTGGTGCAAGGGATAATCCAACAGGCGAGGCGTATTTGTGGGGGTATGGATTTAACAACGGCTACAACTGGGACAACAATACAGGCCTCGTGGATGCGGTTCCAAACAACATCAATCCTAATGCCATGGTGCCCATCTCCATAGGTGGAAAAACTGTGATGACCCAGGTAAGGCCGTCCCTTCAGGTGGGGATACCGCAAGCCGAGCTTGCCGCACCCGCCATGACGTTTATGGAAGCGGATACCAATGAGCCGCCTACAAGCAGTATCCAGCTAGACGCCCTTAGACCGCTGAACTTCCCTGGTTTTGTAGACTCGCCGTGCGAGATGGTTGTGCGCGCGAATTCACCCAGGCACCTTGGGGGAAATGTGTTCCTCTACGCCGATGGCCATGTGAAGTGGCTGCACTTCAACAATGCAGTAACAGGTCCCGGTGCTGGCGGCGAACCCGCAGTCGTACCAGATCCCTGCGAATACATTCGCGACTATGATGGCACTAACGATCCGGACAACTGCAAGGAGCTATTCAAGTAATCCACTTTGAGTTGGAATTACAAACGGGTGGTACGTCCAGTACGCCAATGCGGCATTCGCTTACTGAGGTGAATGGTTGGCGTTTAAAAAAAGAAAAAAAGAGCCGGGAAACTAGTTCCCGGCTCACTACACTTGTAAAACAAGGCATTGGTACTATCTTAGTAGCATATCATGGCAATAAAGTTCACAGTGAGCTTAATTACCCTGCGATACTACGCGCAGGTCGTTTTGTACCCTCTGTACACCGCGAACTTCTAATGCAACTTGCTGCATGAATTGCTTTTGGTGCGCAGTTTGAACATGACCTCCAAGTATGAGCGTGCCACTCTTTGCTTCAAGGTGTATTCCGCTCATATCAATTTCTTTAAGCTGGCTAAACACCGCCCCCACGCGTGCTACCAGCTGCGCATTGGTCGCAGCCGCCGTAGTATCGTGGGCAATGCGGGAGGTGTCGCGCTGCATGTTGGCTGCGTCCTGCGGATTGCAGCCGAACGTACACAGCACCAGAACAATTGCAAGTAAAGGCACCTTCATCTGTTTTGAACTCCATGATCATTTGACAGCCGAGGATTCACTGTACGCTTTTTATATGTACCATCTACGGCTGTCGTTAATTCCTGCGGGGCGCCACCGTTTACTGGAGTAGCAGCAGCGACTTGGTGGAAACTGTCTTGCCTGTAGAGACTCCGCCCCGCCTCCGTTCGCTCGCCGTGGCTCGCTGAAGGTGGGTGCCGATAGAGGTTTGTGGAACGCAGTAAGTGAACGGCGCGGCTGTATGGTATCTCCCTACCTTGGAGCGTAAAATGCCGCCACCTGGAATGCCGACTACATGTGGGTGACCATGCCTTGCCCCAGGCTCATGCGAGAGGCTGGATACCACGGGGAGGCGTATCTGCCCAGCCCCACATACCAAGGCTTGGGCGCTGGGTGCTGGGGTACAATGAACGAGGTGTGCGCTCATTTAGTGGGGTACATGCCGCGTGAGGAGTGTGTCGTGCACGTGTACAATACGATAGTTCGTGTACTTCCGCAGGGGAGTGAGGCGGATGAGGTTATTCAGCAGGCCGCTGCCATGCTGCGTGCCGGCGACGTTGTTGCGTTTCCCACGGAGACGGTGTACGGACTAGGCGCCAATGCCATGCAACCTTCCGCGGTTGCCCGTATCTTTGAGGCAAAAGGGCGTCCCTCCAACAATCCCCTTATCGTTCACGTGCTTGATGTTCGTGCCGCCCGTAAACTCTGTACAACCTGGCCGGTGATGGCAGATCGGCTGGCGGAGGCATTTTGGCCCGGGCCGCTTACGCTTGTGGTACCGCGAACCGGGGATGTACCCGATATTGTAACGGCTGGCGGTCCTAATGTCGGCATAAGAGTACCCTCACACTCAGTCGCTCGGGCAATCCTTACCGCGGCCGAGGTACCAATCGCCGCTCCTAGCGCGAATCGTTCCAATGCGATCTCACCAACGAGAGCAGAGCACGTGTTATCCGACTTAAACGGGCGAATCCCGCTGATCATTGATGGCGGTCCTACTAACAATCTCGAGTCAACCGTTATTGATGTGAGTACGGAATTACCACGTATCCTGAGACCAGGGCCCATATCCTCTCAGGCGCTGGCGGAAGTTGTCGGCCGACTGCCTGTAGCCGTAACGGTGCCACAAACAGAAATGGCACCTTTAACCTCCCCGGGCCAGCTACAGGTGCACTACGCGCCCTCAACGCCTGCGATCATGCTGCCCGCGGGCGATGCCGATCAGCTCGCCGCGCAGCTGCGCACCTCGGGGAAGCTCGTCGCGCGGCTCACGTCAGGCGGCGGTAAGAGCTGCTTGCCCATGGAGATTGCACTTCCACCCAGCTGGCAGGTATGGCAAGCGAACCTCTATGAAGCGCTGCACACCCTCGATGATGCAGGTGCGGACATTATAGTGGTAGACGAGCCTCCATTAGCGTCGGAATGGGCAGCGGTATACGACAGACTGAAGAGGGCATGTGCTCGTACGGTAAATCTATAGCCATGCGACCTACCTCCATTTATGTTCATATTCCTTTTTGTGAGCGTCACTGCGCCTATTGCGATTTCAACGTCTACACTATGAAAAAGTGGGGTGATCTGCCGGAACGTACGGTGGATGCGATCTGCAGCGAGATTCGACGGGCAGCAACCACTCTCCAGCACGACATTGTGGTACCCACTATCTTCTTCGGCGGAGGAACACCTACATTTCTTCGCGCCGACGCACTGGCCCAGATAGTGCAAACGGTTCGGGACAGTTTTACGGTTGAAAATGAGGCGGAGATTACAGCAGAGGCAAACCCGGCAACCAGTGATGCGGCGAAGTTTGAGCAGATGCGCGTTGATGGCTTTAACCGCCTCAGCATAGGTGTGCAGTCCTTTAATGACAGTCTGCTCCGCAGTTTGGATAGAACCCATTCCTCTCACGAAGCCCTGGCGGCCCTTAGGGCCGCACGTTCTGTGGGGTTCTCCAACGTAAGCCTCGACCTGATGTTTCGTCTGCCGGGCCAGCTAATGGAAGATTGGCTGCAGAGCCTGGAGACCGCCGTATCCCTGAAACCCGAGCATATTTCCCTCTATGGCTTGACACTTGAACCTGGAACAAGGTTTGAAAGGCTTTATGCGGGAGGGCGGCTGCAACTACCAGATGAGGAACTTGAAGCTGCCATGTATGAAGGCGCTATTGCGCTCCTTAAGCAGTTGGGTTACCACCACTATGAGGTGAGTAATTTTGCCAGGCCAGGGTTCGAAAGCCGCCACAACAGGGTCTACTGGGATAACGGTGAGTATCTGGGATTTGGGCCGGGTGCGGTCTCCTACTTCGCGGGCCGCCGTTGGAAAGTTGAACGCGTTCCGTTACGGTACGTAGAAAAAGCGGCCTGTGGTGCTGATATGGTTGTAGAGGACGAAACATTACCCAGTCATCAGGCGCTGGCCGAAAGCCTTATGGTTGGAATACGGCAACTAGACGGACTTAACCTTGGTCGGTTATCGGCACGTTACGCAATCAACGTAGAGAATTACTACATAGACGAACTGAAACAGCTGCAGCAGGACGGCCTTATTACCTTAAACAGCGGTGTAGTTAAGCTCACGCATCGAGGTCTGCTGGTGGCGGATACTGTCGCCTCGGCATTTATACGGCTGCCGTCAATCGGTGCGGTATAATGACAGATAATCACCGGCACTGAATCCGCAGTTGAGAATGAGGAATTTAATGGTTGAGGTAACCGCAGATCAGGTACTAGCGGCTCTTAAGTCTGTTCAGGATCCAGATCTTCACAGGGACATTGTCACCCTGGGGTTTGTGCAAAACATACGAATATGTGAAGGCGCGGTTGCTTTTTCCATCCAGCTTACCACGCCCGCATGTCCTGTTAAGGATCTCCTGAAGGCGCAGGCACATCAGGCAGTCTCCGAAATCGCGGGTGTTACGAGTGTGCAGATTGAAATGACTGCCCAGGTTCGTGGGCGGGCCGCCTCAGGCGAAGCACTTGTTCCCCAGGTGCGGCATATCATTGCGGTTGCCAGTGGTAAGGGTGGTGTGGGTAAAAGTACTGTCTCTGTAAACCTTGCGGTGGCACTTGCGCAGTCGGGTGCTGCGGTGGGCCTGCTTGACGCCGACATATACGGACCCTCTCTACCCACCATGATGGGTGCTCACGACAAGCCACTCATCAAAGAGACCCCTACTGGCGTGAAGATGGTGCCCCTTACATGCCACGGCGTACTGCTTATTTCCTTAGGATTCCTGCTATCACCCGATAAAGCTGTGGTATGGCGTGGGCCCATGGTTGCCAGCGCCGTTAGGCAGCTGCTTGGTGACGTAACCTGGGGGGCACTCGACTACCTCATCGTAGACCTCCCACCAGGAACCGGCGATGCTTCTCTTACGCTTGCGCAGCAGGTACCACTTTCCGGGGTGGTGCTGGTAATGACTCCGCAGAAACTCGCTGGTGAGATCGCCAGCAAGGCAGTGGCAATGTTCGACGTACTTTCGGAGAGTGGTGACCGAAAGATCCCAATCCTGGGTGTAGTAGAAAATATGAGTGGTGGCGTGTTTGGCCACGGTGGCGGGCAGGTTGCCGCTACCTCAATGAACATGCCGCTGTTGGGTACGATACCGATGGACTCGTCCGTTTGTGCGGCTGGTGACGACGGCGTACCTGCAATGTTGGCTTCACCTGCGTCGGAGGCCGCTCAGGCGTTTCGTGCACTAGCTGCCGCCGTAGCAGCGCGTGTTAGCGTCTTGACATACGAATCTGAGCAGGGAGTACCTACAAGCACATAACACGGCTCACGAACGAATTTCAGGTTCGCAAGGGCCCAATGCCAAAACGCATTGGGTCCTTTTTGTGTTGCAACCCTACCTTGTGGTTGCTGCCTAAGATAGAAAGGACAACATCCTGATGACCCCTAGATCCGAACGTATTGATGAAATGTTAGCTGACGACCTGCTTGCCGAAGTGTTAGGGTTTGAAACCAGGGAGCTGGCAGCGTCTGCTTTCGGTGCGAGTATTCGAGCTCATAGCGGCCGCGATTTTCTCGATTTTACTGGCGGTATAGCAGTACACGCCTGTGGCCACAATCACTCTGCAGTGGTAGGGGCCATCCGCCGCCAGGCTGAGTCGTTACTGCATGTGTCCGATACAATGCGGCATGAGCCGCAGCTTGCGCTTGCAGATTGGCTGCGCACTAAATTTGCCAATGTGCTTCCGGGTGAACCGTTTCAGTTTCTAATGTTGAACAGTGGTAGTGAGTCGATTGATGCCGCTGCCAAGTTGGCGATGAAAGTAACTGGAAGGCACGAGTTTGCCGCGTTTGAAGGCGCGTTTCACGGCCGCACCATGATGGCGACTGCCCTATCTTGCAGCAAGCGTCTTCACTGGCAAGCATACGATCCGTATATTTCCATGATGCGCGACAAGGTGACTCACCTGCCCGTGCCACGGGCTGCTAGACGCAACGCCCTAGGCGGTCCCGATCGATGTATAGCTGCCTTAAGGAAATTGTTCCACGAGAAGGGTAGCCAACTTGCGGCCGTCTTCTTCGAGGGACAGCAGGGCGAGGGTGGATATTTTCCTATGGACTTTGATGTGGCTCAGGAAATGCAGCGCCTTGCACGGCAGTTTGGGGTTCTGGTAATCGCCGACGAGATACAGGCTGGCTGCGGCCGCACAGGTCGATGGTTCTCCTTTGAGCACCTGAACATTGAGCCAGATATCGTAGTATTTGGAAAAGCTATTGGCGGCGGCCTTCCATTGGCTGGCCTGGGAGCTCGCAGGTCGCTCATGAGCCAGTGGCTCCCAGGTGAACATGGCAGTACGTTCGGAGGGAACCCTGTCTCCTGTGCTGCAGGGCTTGCAGCCTTACAGACCATTGATGAACAGGGCTTGTTGCAAAATGCTGCAGAAATGGGAATGGTTGCAACAGAGATGATTAAGCCGCTGCTCGACACCTGCGGATTAACCGATGTAAGGGGATATGGATTGATGTTGGCGATAGAATTGCGAGACGGTAACGGATACCCGGACTACGCAAGGTGTGAATTAGTCAAATCGGAAGCACGACGTAATGGTCTAATGCTGCTCACGTGCGGGGCTCGAATTGGCAAACCGCAGACAGATTGCGCGGCAATTCGGATTATACCGCCGTTGAACATCGACCGAGGCACTATCACTCACGGAATAACTACTCTCATTCACGCACTTGTGTCTGTACCGGTATTAACCTCAGGATAGGCCGCGTGGAGACCACACCTGGCTGGTGTAGGTTGTTTTATTCCAAGCAACGGCTGCCATTTTGGGCTTACGGCGGGTACACGCTGACGGGCAAATCACACCATGGGTTTGCCTGGCATACCCGTCGTAACGTGCAACACACGAACCAGTTTGCGGAGCCTTAATTAGTTATTTCTCCGGCGTGGTGTAGGCAGGTTGTGCGTTGCACTCTACTTGCAATGCTCAGAACTCTGTCGCATCACTGCAGCGGCAGACGCGTGAAAGAGCGGAGGTGCCTGCCTCCTCCAGAGCAGAATTGCAATCAGTACCATCAGGGTTATCGTGAGCATTTGCAAACGAATTCCAGTACTTGGCGGTAATTTCCATGGCGCCTGCTGTTCACTGCGCATCTCGTTTGCAATGAGCAGCGACAGCTGCTGATAATGCTGGTATTTTCGTCGGCAGGTCGGGCACAACAGAATATGTAGGTTAACGAGAATGGTGCCGACCGCGCGAAGTTCCTTGTGCGCAAGCAATAACAGCTTTTCGTCGTTAGGATGGTGCATTAGCGGTTGACCCCCTGCCCCACAACTCTAGAAGTTGGGCCTCCATCGCATTCTGCCACCAATAAATTCGATACCAGGGAGTGTGCCCTGTAAAATTGAGTCTTGACCGTACTTAGGTTACGCTCCAGTAATAGGCTGATCTCCTTCAGCGTGAGTTCACCAAAATAGTAAAGCTCAAGGATCTCCCGTGCGTCATCCGGTAAACTGTTCAATGCTTGGTTAACAAAATGGCGCGCCTCGGCATTCTGAATGCCGCATTCGCTGGCCGTTACGGTGTCGACAAGTAACAATGGTTCGGGTTGTCTACGACTGCGGCGTAGGTGATCACAGCATTTATGGTAGGCAATGGCAAATAACCAGCTCCTAATCCTCGTACCTTCTCTAAATTGAGCCAGCCCAGTCCAGGTTGCAAGGCGCGTCTCCTGTAACAGGTCGTCAACCCAGGCGGTGCTGGTTCTACGGGCGATAAAGCTGGCAAGATCACGCTCATAGAGTGAAAAAAGTTGCTGGAAGGCATCGTGGTCGCCGTCTTTGGCATTTCGAATAAGCCGATGTTCGCTGGCTTCTCCAGCAGATTTCGTTACAGGAAATTTTGCCGCAAACTGTAACATACAGACCTCATTACAGGATAATCAAGTACGAGTAGAGTTGCACCAAATGTGACATACAACTCTATATTCGCCTGAGACGCCATTAAAGTTGGTACAGGGCACAAAATGTTGGGCAGCGTCTGGCTCAAGCCTATCTAATCAGAGTCCGCGGATGCGCTGCGTCTATACTCACTAGCTAGTTTCTCAAGTCTGGTGCTCGCGCCGCCGTTTTGAGATAGTTAAGTTGGGCGTTCATGCAGGGGGAGACACCGCACAGGCAAGGGCAGGTGATGTTGTACGATAACTAGCTATGATCCACATTGTTGCGTGGTTGTAATGGTTAGGAGGAGCATGAGGCGTCGATGTACCTCATGCTCTACGCGACAAAGGCGCTACAGGTTGAACGTGCGCCATCCAGTATTGTCTACCTTAAATCGGCTACATCAGGCATCTGCGGGTTGACCGGCAGTTTCTTCAGGTCCGGGCACTTCATCATGGTACAGAGTATATTCCGCCAGGGATCGTTAGGGAATAGCTTGATGTATTCTGCCAGATCCTTGTGTTGCTGCTTGGGATTATTAAATTCGGTCATCGCCCGTGCGTAGTAGATAAAGGGCGCAAGAGTGCTGTCTAGCTTTCCCGCCTTTATCCACATGGTCTGGACTTGTGTGCTTAACTTTTGTCGCCGATTTGTTTCAGTCTCGGGCTCATCCTTACCGCGCACGAACCACGCTTCTGCAAAGGTTGGGTCCAGCGTTGTCGCTCGCTGCGCATCCTGCACGGCAATTTTGCCCACAGGCTTGTCTAAGAGGATTTCCCCGAACGGTACCAGGTTGAACGCTGCGACAATGAGGTCCGGGCTGTTCACCTCGGCTTTTATGTGCCAATACGGCACATGGTACATTGCGCTATTCACTTTGGTGGCGTATTTGGAAATGAGGGTAACTGCCTTGTCATAGACCGGTTTGTCACTACTAACAACCGGCCACTGACTCAGGTTTTCACGAACGGGAAACGAGCAAGAAAGAACTTCGGAGGCTGCATGAATAAAGTTAACTCTGCGAATGAAGTCATGAGGCTTCTCTGCTAGCGCCTGTTCAAATCCCTTGGTCACCCACCGAGTTTGAAGTGCTAACACCGACTCATTGATGAGGTGGCGTGCTGCTTGCAAGTTGTCGGCGCAAAGGTAGGCCCTTCGCTCCCACTTGCGCTGGGTAGGCGTACCTAACGCGGGGTTTCTGCCAGCACCAAATGCGCCCACGGCAACGCAAACGACAGAACCTTGCAGCAACCGTGTAACCAGTTTGCTTTGCTTTTTTATTTTCATACCTGTTTTGCTCCTGCGCACCACGGGAGGCACAATCGTGCCTCCTGAAGCGATGAATGGGAACGAGTTACGGGCCACCTGGAGGAATTGTACCTGCCCAGTCTTTTGCACCGTCAATCGCCTGCAAATTGGGGGCCGCACCAGGGTTTGTTTGGTAATTCTCTATCTCAGTGGGATAGGAAGGCGGGGCTTTAAAGTCTAATCCAGGGTCATTCTTATCATAAACCTGATATACAACAACTACCGCCTCCATCGCACCGGTGGGTGTAATCTCTTTGACCCGGTGCGGATATTCAGCACCCGTTACAGGATTTATTCCCAGGATATGTCTACCAGCTGCCTCGTAGTGTTTATAATCCTGAAACGTAACCATTTCAACTGGCCGCGAATAGACCACAAAGTCGTAGCCAGGAACTTGAGATGCTAGCGCCGTTACGTTCAGCGGGTTTACCGCAACCGCGTTCAGGTTATAGGTGCCCCCTACGGAAGCCGAAAAGAATGGACAGTTAACGCTGAAGCCTATGCTAACAGGCACGCTCTCGGTTATGAGGGAGTATTGACTGGTAAGCTGTCGTGCGCCAACAGGCGTTTGACCAAAGCCCACAGACGAGTCAAGCCTCCAAGGATCTTCCCAGGCGTGTGCTGCACGTGGCGGTGGTGCACCGGAGATGGGTTCCCTCGCGACGTGGTATTTGATGTTGAACGTTGCGGTATCGTCGAAGCCATAGGTGTCCGTTGGAGTAAGCGTATCAATGTCATTAAGATTCCAGGTAACCGCAGAATTTTCAGGTGCGGGAGCGTTCAATATCTGTGCGATAGGATCTGAATACGTTATGCTTATGTCGCCCCTGGAATCTTCTACATACGGATAAACATTCTCAGGCCGGATAAGCTCAAAGTCAGGTACGAGCATGTCATTCGCATTATCGTAGCTCGAGGAGGTTGAATAGCCCGAAGAAGTATCGGTCCATTTAAATATGCGGTCTATAAATGGCGCTACCTGCGCAGGTGGTTGGGCGTACGAATAATCTTGAGAATTTGGGTCTCATGGATCGCCCCAGAACACAGGATGGTAATACTCGATTTGGGGTATATAGGTTGGAATATAGAACCTGCTGTCACCATAGCCCGTCCAGGCGCCGCTATGCAGCGTGTAAGGACTGGTAAGGTCGTAATGATCTGGCTTAATAAACCCAGGTAATAGATTTCCTTGTGTATCGTATGCAGTATACGTATTCTCGGGGCGACGAATTCGAATTGATTTCGACGGTATTACTATAGATGCCCGAATCGCCGCCTCATCAAACGCTATGTCAGATCCTTCCGACGCTACAGTAATGGGTGTGAGCGGTATGCTTGTTTTGGTTCCGTCAATCTGTATGCCATATTCATGGGTGCCTGTGCACTCCTCACCGCCATTCGCATAAGGGCGTGGGGAATCTTCGCTAAATCCATCGCTAACGTAAACTGCCTGGCCGTCTAAACCTGCAGTATATGCGATCGATTGAATTTGGACATAGACCATGCCCTTTGGTGGCATTTGGCCGGGCGCCATGGGGGTTCAGACCAGTACAGGCGTAATAGTACCGGATATGCCAGTAAGGCGAGGAAATCCGTTGCACGAGTAGCCCCCAACATAACCAGAGGGTGGCGTCATGGCCTGCTGTGAATTCCAGGCAACGCCGTTAGAATTGCCGCTGCTTAGGCACTGAACGCTCCAGCCCGGCCCATAAAATGGTGGGTAACCCTGGGCGCCGGCCAACACGGGTAGCAGCACAGTCATTGCAAGGGAAACAAACAGGACGTTGGTTGTAGTAAACAGGGTGTGAAACCCTCGTTCACTGCAGTTGAGCCCTAGTCTCCCCTGCCGGGGGGGGGCAGAAGTGGTGTGGCACATGGTCTTTAAATTCCTTTCATCACCGCATTAGGAACGCTCAAAAGGTTACTGCCAATTGCAGTCAATGCCAATGCTCTTAACAGCACACGTTGTCAAATAGTTCCGGCATGCAAAATTTTGTTTTTGGTTCATTAATTCCGGAAATCTATTGGAATGCATTTAAGCGTCAGGAGCAACTCGCTGTATCCTATCACTACTCAAGCGATACGGTGCGGTGGGTTTAGCGCATAGATGCTGTGGTGCAGGGAAGCGGTAACGCAAACTGTTTCCCAAAAGCGCAGGATTGTTCTGGCTGATTGGTGAATTATGGTGAGAATCGAAAGATTCTCAATAGCCAGCGGGTAGAGAGAATGAGGTATTTTGGTGTCTGATAATCATCTACAACAGGTTGGGGTCAATCCCGAGGATGTGCCACATGTTACCCTTGCAAGTGGGGCGAAAATTCCTTCTCTTGGTTTGGGTACCTTCGGCTCTGACCGGTACAGTGGAACGCAGATTGCCCAGGCGGTGAAGGACGCAGCTTCCTTAGGTTACCGGCATTTTGACTGCGCCAGCGTATACCGAAATGAGGCGGAAATTGGCGATGCGCTGCGGGTAGTGACTGAGGAACTAGGCATTCCGCGAAATGATCTCTGGATCACCTCCAAGGTGTGGAACGACTGCCATGATAAGGTGGAACAGGCATGCCGCGAGTCGATGCGCGATTTGCAGGTCGATTACCTTGATCTCTATCTGGTGCATTGGCCATTTCCTAACTATCACGCTCCGGGTGTTGGAGTAGATGCTCGCGATCCGCATGCCGTGCCTTACATTCATGAGCAGTTTATGCGAACGTGGCGGCAGATGGAGCATCTGCAGAAAATCGGGTTGGTTAGGCACATTGGCACGTCCAACATGACGATTCCCAAGCTGCAGCTTCTGCTTGCCGACGCTAACATTCCACCGGCAGTGAACGAAATGGAATTGCACCCCCATTTTCAACAACCGGCCCTCTACAAGTTCGTAAAAGACCACCATATTGTGCCGGTGGGCTATAGCCCGATTGGCTCCCCCAGCAGACCAGATCGCGACCGCACGCCTGAGGATACTGTTGACATGGAAGACCAGGTGATTGTTTCTATTGCAGATCGTCTTGGCGTGCATCCTGCGGTGGTCTGTGTAAAGTGGGCAGTACAACGAGGGCATGTAGCGATTCCGTTTTCGGTGAAGCGGTCACAATACCTCGCTACCTTAAAGGGTGTAGCTGGCGCCCCGCTCACACACCAGGAAATGGAGGCAATAGCAGCCATTGATAAGAATAACCGGCTCATAAAGGGGCAGGTGTTTTTGTGGCCTGGCAGCACTTCGTGGGAAGACCTTTGGGACATTGACGGGAATATAAAATCAGTTTCCGCATAGATAAAGGATCAGCTTCATGACTAACAAATCCACCATGCAGGGTGTGATACTTCCTGGAAACAGCACTGTAGAGTTTAAAACTTTTGATGTACCAGTTCCTGGGCACGGCCAGGTTCTCATTCAGATGAAAGCCAGTTCCATATGCGGTAGCGACATTCGCGCGATCTACCGTGCGCACCTTGGGAAGGGGCCGGAAGGATATCAGCCAGGCACGGTCGCCGGCCACGAGCCTTGTGGAGTCGTTGTGGAAACCGGCCCCGGTGTAAAGCGGTTTAAAGCCGGTGATCGCGTGGTGCTTTACCATATTAGCGGCTGCGGAATTTGTGAGGACTGCAAGGCCGGCTATATGATCTCGTGTCACGACCAGTTTCGTGCTGCCTATGGCTGGCAGCGGAACGGCGGGCACGCCCCCTATCTTCTTGCAGAAGAGAATACCTGCGTTGCGTTACCCGACAATCTCACTTATGAGGATGGTGCGCTTGTTGCCTGTGGATTTGGCACGGCGTGGGAGGCCCTAACACGGATGCAGGTTGGCGGCCGAGACCAGCTGTTGGTAACAGGATTGGGACCTGTCGGCCTTGCGGCAGCCATGCTCGGTAAAGCGCTGGGTGCAAGATCCATTATCGGTGTGGATACGAGTAACGCCCGTCGCGAACTGGCATTGTCGCTCGGTCTGGTAGAACATGCCGTTGCCAGCGATGAAAATTCTCTGGAGAATGTCCTTAGTCTAACGAATGGCAAAGGCTGCGAGGCCTCTATTGACTGTTCTGGCGCAGCCCCCGCGCGTCTGTTAGCGCTGAAAGGGACCCGTCAGTGGGGCAGGTGCGCCTTTGTCGGCGAAGGGAACGATGTGCATTTTGACGTTAGTCCATTCCTCATCCATCCGCAAATTACGCTTTACGGATCCTGGGTAACTAGCCTGGGTCACATGGCAGACCTGGTGGAGCACCTTTCGCGCTGGAACCTGCATCCGGACGCCACTGTTACGCACAGATTTCCGTTGGAAAGGGCAGCGGAAGCGTACGATACCGCTGACAAGGGGCAGTCTGGCAAGGTAGTGATTACCTGGAACTAACTTCAAAGGCGCACTAGCACAGGCTGGTGTGGCTATATTTTAAGACGGAGACGGATACAGTGGACGATACACTCAATTTGACTATTGCAGAGGGACCGTTTGAGCCTTCAATGGAGTCTTTGCGCGCATTTACCTGCCCGCAATGGTTCCGGGATGCTAAGCTGGCATTCTGGTCACACTGGGGTCCGCAGTCGGTTCCCATGTATGGGGACTGGTATGCGCGCAACATGTACGTGGAAGGCAGTGACCAATACCGACATCACTGGCGGGTATATGGTCACCCATCCAGGCACGGCTACAAGGACATTGTGCCTCACTGGAAGGCGGAGGCGTTCGACCCAGACGGATTAATGAAGCTTTTTGTAGACGCTGGCGCAAAGTATTTTCTTGGCCAGGCCATGCATCATGATAACTTCGATAATTTCGATAGTGCTCATAATCGTTGGAATTCTGTAAACATTGGGCCGCGAAAGGATATTGTAAAGCTGTGGCAGCAGGCCGCCCATAAATACGGACTTAAATTTGGACTTACGGAGCACCTTGGCGCATCATTTAACTGGTTTGGTCATAATAAGCTGGCCGACAAGACGGGACCCTATGCTGGTGTACAGTACGACGGCGCCGATCCAGACTATGAGGACCTGTACTATAAAAATGAGGGATACACTCTCGAAACTGGTTGGTACACCGACAACTCGGAATTTCAGAGGCACTGGTTTCAGCGCATAAAGGACGTCATTGACAAGTATAAACCAGACCTGCTCTATTCCGATGGCGGGCTGCCCTTCGGGGAGTACGGTGTGAAAATCGTTGCGCACCTCTACAACACCAGTGCGGCGCTAAATGGCGGGGTTAACCAGGCCGTGTATAATCAGAAGGACACTAACCCAGATATCTACTCCATTGGTGTGCTAGATATTGAACGCGGTCAGCTGGATGATATTGCCCAACACCCGTGGCAGACCGACACCAGTGTGGGTGACTGGTTCTACAATGTGCGCGATACGTACAAATCGGTAGAGCAGGTGCTCTCAACCCTAGTTGATATTACTAGCAAGAACGGGTGCCTTGCGCTCAACATCCCTCAAAAACCGGATGGTACGCTGGATGACGAGTGCACGTACCTGTTACAGCAGATGGCAAGATGGATGCCGGCTAACGGTGCGGGAATATTTGGGTCACGACCCTGGAGAGTTGCAGCCGAAGGAACCGCTGCGGCTGAAGCAGGAGCATTCAAAGAGAATGCCGTTAAGTGGTCGGGGCAGGACTTCCGGTTCACGCAGAAGGATGGCGAGGTATACGCCTATCAGATGAACCCGAACGACGCGCCAAGTGTCATAATTCATTCGTTAGGCACTACTGCAGAGCGCGTAACACGCGTTGGCGTGCATGGCAATGAGAACCTGGCGTTTACCCAAACCGCAGAGGGTCTCCACGTCCAGCTACCCGCTACGGTTGTCGCTGGCCCAAGGGCCATTACCGTTTGTGTTGAAGGGTGATATCGTCCTCGGGTTGCGAACCTATCCAGTTCATTGATTAGATGCCCGTAATCACATCAAAAGGGAGCTGCTTGCGTGAACATCCTCGTACTTAATGCCGGCAGCTCTAGTCTAAAATTTGCACTCTATTCCATCGAGGCATCCCGGGAGCAGCTACTCCTGTCGGGAATTGCAGAGCCGCTAGGAGGTAGCGAGGCGTATCTTACCCTCAAGGGGGACTGCGAGCATGGCGGCTCCCAGAGGCTTTCCGAGCCGACGCACGCAGCTGCAGTAGAACTGCTGCTACAGCTATTGCACCAACGAGGCCTAACAGCAAGTGCATCCGCTCACCGCGTGGTTCACGGCGGTCGGTCCTTTACCACTCCCGTGCTGGCGGATAGTGGCGTGGTAAAGGTACTGGCCGATCTAAATGAGCTTGCTCCACTTCATAATCCACCGGCTGTTACCTGTTTACGGGCGGTTTTACGGGCGCAGCCTTCCTTGCCAGCTGTACTTCATTTCGACACGGGATTTCACGCACACCTGCCTCCTGTGGCGCATCGCTATGCACTGCCACCCAGGCTTTGCCTCGATGGTGCCGTGCGCCGCTATGGTTTCCATGGCATTTCGTACCAATGGGCACTAGGTCGGCTGGCTACCTCACTGGCGCGAACGCCTGCCTATCCTCGGCTGG
>JAJYCW010000181.1 GCA_021777995.1 bacterium | reverse complement strand
AACCTGCGAGCGAACGTCTTCCCAGTTTCCCTCTGTGGGAACCGTAAGCAGCAGTTCTAACAAGAGACCATTATGCCAGGGTGTTAATTCTACCTGATTCAAATCATTTCCTCCCACGTACCCACGCAGACCTGCTCACCGTGGTTCCGCATCAACACTTTTACTCCGCCTCCAGTTGTAATTGCTCTGGCACGTTCTGGAAGTCGCCAATCAGATCGAGAAAGTCGTCCTCCGTCAGCACCGTAACTCCTAATGCCTGCGCCTTTTCCAGCTTGCTGCCCGCTGCGTCACCGGCGACAACAAAGCTAGTGTTGCGGCTTACACTACCCGATGCTCGTCCACCACGAGAACGCACAATGTCCTCGGCTTGCTCTCGCTTTAGCTTGGTAAGCGTACCCGTAAATACAAAAGACTTGCCGGCAAGGTCAGTTGTTATTTGCAGGGCCGTCGATTCCTGGGGTTTTACCCCCACCCTGATTAACTTGTCCACCAACTCGCGGTGTCTTGGTTCATTAAACCATACCGCCACCGAGTCGGCCATTGCCTGGCCAATCTCATGCACTTCTGCAAGCTCTTTTGACGTTGCATTGCGCAGGTTCTCTAGTGTACCAAAATGTGACGCTAGTATGGATGCTGATCGGTCACCAATATGCCGTATACCCAACGCGAATATCAATTTCCTTAGCGGACGGGTCTTACTACTCTGGATATTTTGAAGCAGCCGGGTAGCAAGTTTTTCTCCCATGCGGTCCAATGATATCAGCTTTTCCATATCAAGAAGATAAAAATCAGCGGCGTCGCGAATGGTACCCGTCGACAAGAGCTGTTCAATGTGCCGCGAACCTAATCCCTCGATATCCATTGCCCCACGTGACACGAAGTGCTCCATTGCTTGCTGCTGACGAGCCGGACAGGCGTGGTTGGGACACCGCGTAACTGCTTCGCCTGACGCCCGTACAACGGGCGTACTGCAAATTGGGCAGTGAGACGGCATGATAAATTCGCATTCTGCGCCTGAGCGATCAGCTGTAACCACCTCCACGACCTCAGGAATCACTTCCCCAGCACGCTGTACGACGACGGTATCACCAACTCTTACATCCCTGCGCCTTATTTCATCCTCGTTGTGCAAGGTTGCCCGCGACACTATCACGCCACCAACGGCTACGGGTGTGAGGATCGCAACAGGGGTAAGGGCACCGGTACGTCCTACCTGCACGTCGATTCGCTCAACCTTGGTTCGCACCTGCAGGGCAGGGTACTTGTACGCAATTGCCCACCGAGGCGCCCGGCTTACCTGCCCGAGCTCATTTTGCAAATGAAACGAGTCAACCTTTATAACGACCCCGTCAATATCGTAGTCTAGTTCCTCTTTACGCGTCTCCCATTCCTCCACAAACCTGCTAACTTCCGCCAGGCCTACACACCTCTTGACGTGCGAATTTGTGGGCAGGCCCCATTCGTGATATTGCTGCAACAGCATACTCTGCTGACTCACCGACCAGTTCGATACCTCCCCGACTGTATAGAAAAGTGCATGGAGATTACGACTCGCCGTAACTTCAGGGTCCTTCTGCCGAAGTGATCCCGCCGCAGCATTCCGGCAATTCGCGAACGTCCGACCTGAGCGCTCTTCGAGCGAAGCATTAATTCGCGCGAACTCCTGATGAGAGAGAAAGATCTCACCACGTATCTCGATCCTGGAAGGGATGCCTTCGTAGCGACTTAGCCTATGCGGTATGGACTTGATCGTCAAAACGTTCGCCGTAATATCTTCGCCGGTGGTCCCGTCACCCCTGGTGGATGCCCTCACCAATGCACCGTCTTCGTAAAGAATTGAGACACTGAGGCCGTCAATTTTAAGTTCACACACGTATTCTATATTTGTGCCTGAATTAAGGCCAAGAATCCGGAACATTCGTTGTTCCCAAGCTGTTAGCTCGCTCAACGAAAACGCATTGTCTAGAGATAACATAGGCGCACCGTGAACGACCGGCGCAAACGCCTGACTTGCCTGGGTAGAATGACTACTCGTGGGCTGAATGCCCTCAACAAATGTCACAACGGGCGGAGCGCCAACCTGGTTGGAAGGCGAACTGACTGAATCCCATTCCGGGTGCCGCTGCTCCAGTTGACGCAACTCCCTTACCAGCGCATCATATTCGCTGTCTGCAAGAAATGGAGCATCGTCTACATAATAAGCACTATTCGCGCGGCCGATAATAGTTCTCAGTTCGTTGAGGCGTTCTCGTTCGTGTTGTTCTGGTGTCATGTTGTGTTTTTGCAATGTTGGTAGCACTAACGTGCATGCCACGGGGATAGTGCGCACGATTGACATGCAATTCGTTAAGCAGCGCGGCAGATGAGCACACCAAGCAGTACCGCTGTGCGTATTAATAAGTAGTAGCGCACATGCGCTCCACAGTTGTTACGCAGTGTACCGCAAAAAAACTTTAGAAGATACGTGGATTCGGGATACAATCTTGTCGTTCTCACTGTCATTATATTAGATGACAACTGGTAAATTGGTGTATTGGGCCAACGCAATTAAACTGCAAGGGGGAAAAGCTCATGGGGTCTCTAGAGCAGTCTATTCGAAGCTACTTCGAGCAGCATGAAATACGATACATAAAAGCAGAAGGTGAAAGTGATTTTAGGCTCGACTACACCATGCAAAACTTCGTCGCTCATTGCCGGGTGGTTTATGATGAGCAGCGGCACTTTACGGGCTTTTCGGTAAGTGGCGGCGTCAAGATTCCTCATACCCGCCGCACGGATGCGATGGAATATATTACGCGCGCCAATCACGGCCTGGCATGTGGTGGATTTCAGATGGACTGCGACGACGGCGACCTGCTATTCAGAATTGGCGTCTTCACTTCGCCTGGTCCCATTGCGAATGAAACGATGGATTCAATGATCCAGATTGCCATTCGAACATTTGATCGTTATTTTAACGGGCTTATGGAAGTGGTATACGCCAACAAGGCCCCCTCGGAGGCGATCACCGAGGCAGAGGCAGGTACCCCTGGTCAGGATCAGGTTGATGAGGTTGTGGAAGCGCTCTTGAAGCATATTGCGGATGATGGTCCGGATACCAGTGCTCAGGCGGAAGTTGAACCTCCGCGTAAGAGACGCGGTCGGCCGCGAACACGTAAGCCACAACCGCCTTCGGAAGGCTCTGCCGAAGCGCCTCCCGAAGAGTAGTCGCTAACAATATCAGAGCGGAACCGGGCACCCACCCGGTTCCGCTCTTTTTATTTGTGGTCCACGCTATTAAGCTGTGCTTGAGCGCAGTTGTAGACAAGTTCCTGCCAATTCAACACACAGTTATGTCTCTTGACAACGTATTGCAGACCTCGGTGCTAGCCCGAATGCTGTTGCAGTTTTATCCCACATGGTTCCCGATCAATCAACTTTATGGAGCAGTGAAAATGGTGCGCCCATCCTGGCAGATGGACGCACCATGAGGCACACACTTGATACACTTGTCTTTAGTACAGGAACGTAACCATCCCTGTTAACGAGTCGCTGCCAGGATTGTTAACCTTGATGTACTCAGCGTTGAGTATAAGGTTCTGCGCCGGCCGATTAGCGAGAGAGAAAGTATACTGGCCCGTTACCGGAATGCCTGTTATACCTGCCATTCTCGCCGAGTCATAGCGCACCATAAACGCAGTTTTGTGATTGAAATACAGATCGCCTTCAATGATCGTGGCATAGCTTGCAACAGGCTTGCCAGCGGCCACATCGTCCACGCCATATAGCAGGCCACCGTTAAGCTCTAGCTGCCAGGTTGGTATACCCCGCCGTACCTTGCCCAGGAAACGATCGTAGGTTCCAAAGAGACCTGCCCTATAGAAGTTGTCTTCAATTCCGATTGTTGAAAGTTCGCGGCGACCGTTGTAATACATTGCACCAATAGAAGTACCCTGGTTACCTATAAGGTACTCACTCTGCAGAACAACATCGTGAAAAGCCTTACCGTTATAGGTTATATCCTGAGTAGACCCATCCTGCTTCACACCATAGAGCCACGATAACCGAGTATACAGTGGTCCCGTAACATAGCCAGCTTGCACACCTGTTTCATAACCACCGATACCAAAATCACCAAGCGCCGAATTAACGTTGTTTAACGGTCCAAGTGAACCATACAATTGCGCATCTGCTATCGCGATAGTTCGGTGATCACCCATCAGGTTAAATCCATCGACGACGGGTATCTGGCCAATACGCGCTGTCCAGTAAGTTCCGCGCGCACCAGTGTTGTACTGTGCCCATAGATCACTAAACCCAGATTGGGAACCACCCTTAAAACCAGTAGTATAACGCACATGCACGGCAAAATTCTTGCCAAGGGATGTGGCAAGCGCCGTATCCATGCCCGCAATACTGATATTGGGGCTGGTACGCGACTGCGCTGTAAGACTGACAATTGACATAGCTACCGAGTTGCTAAATGTAATTGGCTTTACCTGATTACTTGGCAACCGGAAGCCTGCCCGTAGAAATGCATAACCAAAAGGAGTGAGGCGCGGTACCATGGTGTGGCACCTTGCGCACTGAAAGTGAAACTTTCTTGCAAACATTGGGAAGGCGTTGGATGGCTTTGCACCCAGCGTGAGGGTCGCGGCGCTTAAAAGCAGCGCCGCAATCCCTGTGCCTACGCGATTCATTCTGGAATTCATCGTATGTCCTCTGTCATCGTTCTTGTCAGCTAAGGAACCTGCTGCATCATGTCGATGAGAGTTCCAAACCAACTATTTTGTAGATGCGACGGCCGCTGGCAGATTTACGGTACCGCCGACTTTGCCGAGGATTGTAACTAGCTGTGCCTCTTTTTTTGCGGTCCAGTCCTGCTTCAGCGAAATCTTCAATAGGTTGCCAGTCAGTTCCGCACTCGCAGCACCCACGGGGCTTGTGAGCTTCGTGAGTTCGGGGGTCGTTTTGCCGGTAAGACCTGTAACCGGCAAAAGAACCTC
>JAJYCW010000062.1 GCA_021777995.1 bacterium | reverse complement strand
ATTCTTATTACCGACCACAACGTGGAGGCGATGCTGAGGATAACCGAACGGGCATATATTATTGCCGATGGTGTACGTCGTACGGCGGGACCATCCAACACGCTGCTTAATGATCCGGAGGCGAGATCAGCGTACTTCGGCGAGAACTTTGGCCATACACGAGCAGACTCTGGTCGTCATGGTTCGAATTTTGACAACAGGCAAGCCGATCAGTCTGGAAGCGTAGTAAAAGAGGCCGGAGACACCAGTGCGACTGATTGATAAGCTTGTATACAAGGACCTCATTGGGCCATTCATTGTTGGCATGGCACTCTTTGTCATGCTTATTTTCACGCTTGGCTTTCTTGGTCAGGCAATTGACATGGCTTTGCAGGGCGTTCCGATCTTTATAGTCATTCAATTCGGCCTCTGCGCACTGCCACAGATTATTACTCAGTGCTTTCCGATAGCCATGTTGATGGCAGCACTTATGGGCTTTGGGCGGCTGAGTGGAGATAGCGAAGCAGTAGCGGTATTCGCCGCAGGTGTCAGTTTCATCAGGATGGCACGGGCGGTGTTCATTATGGGGGCCATTACAAGCCTTGTGGCGTTTGCCTGGAACGAGACCGTGGTTCCCCCTGCCACCAGAAGAATGTGGGACCTCAAACAGCAGGCTGTTCAACATATCGCTAAATCGGATCAGCCCTTGGCATACGATATTCCGGGTGATAACGGAACCGGCATAAGTGAGACGGTTAAAGTTAATAAGGGATATGATGCACATACGCAAACTCTGCGCGACGTTACAGTAGTAAAATATGATAGTGCTCCGCCATGGAACGGCGGCGTTCAGGTTGTTATACATTGCAAGTACGCACGACCCGGTGACTCGCATGCATTGGACCAACGCGGATTAAATTGGACATACTTCGACTGTACCTTCACGGTCTTTACGCAAGACGCGACATCGAAGCGCATGTTTGCCAACACAAGCTATTTTGAAAAAGCCCACGTATTACCGAGGGGGGCGGCTTTAGGTAAGTCCTTCAATGAAATCTTGAATACACAGGTGCAAGATTCGAACCGACTATCGTTTATTCAATTGCAGCGAGAAATTGTTCGCGATCAGGCTCAAGGAAAGATCATTGAGGCGCGAGGTAAGGAGGTTGACCTTTATGGTAAACTGGCACTTCCACTTGCATCATTTATCTTTGGAGTAATGGGTGCGGCTCTCGGATTAAATACCCGAAGAGGCGGCAGCGGCAAAACTGTTGGCTTTGGAATGGCGATATTTATCGTATTTATATACTACATCGTCTACCATTCAATGTATGCTGTGGGCAAAAATGGTGGGCTGCCGCCGATGTTAGCCAGTTTCCTGGCAGATATTTTAGGGGCAATTGCCGGTGTGTTCCTGATTATGCGTAGTTCTCGGTAGGTGAACTGCGACGGGCTGAAAGACGAGACCTAATGTTCTGGACCTTTATATTGCTCGTACTAATGGTCGCTATGGGAGGCTTTGTCTCGTACTACGGCGATCTGCAGGGAAGGCGCTGGGGACGCAAGCGAGTATCGTGGTTCGGCTTGCGGCCTAAGCACACAGCAATTCTCATCACAATAATCACTGGCTCGTCAATTTCCATGTTGTCCATAGCCATACTGTTTGCTGTCTCCGCCCCTGTTCGCGAGGTCATCTTGCACGGTGAACAGGCAATAGTAGAGAACAGGTTACTCGTCCATCAGCAGCGGAACATAACTACGCAGCTTAAGCTTACTGAGGTGCAAGTTGGTCAGGCGAAAAAGGACCTTGCCGGCACACAAATGGCACTCAGCGTGCAGCATCACGCTTTAGACAAGGCTCAACGGCAGCTAGCTTCCACACGTCAGCAGCTGTCATCTGCCCAAAAGCTCCTGATGAGCCGGCAGGCTCGCGTGAACGAGTTGAAAGCACTTATGCAGCAGCAGACCATGGCTATCAATCGTCTAAAGGCTGAGTCCGGGATATATCGATCTGGTAATCTGCGCCTTAGCCAGGATAGCACACGCTACGCGCAGCGTGTTCACCTTCAGCAGCTTGCTCTGCACGATGCTGAATTGAAGCTGGCAGAAGCACGTAACCAGGTTGCTGCATATAATGCCTTCGTAACAGGAGCAAGCCGATTAACGCGAGCCTATTTGGCAGTAAGACAGGGCAGAATCTGCGTAAGGGCACACTCGGAACTTGCGCGGTGTCGAATCCTGAAGCATGAGAAAGTTGCGGCAATCGTGGAGAAGCTGATCGCGCTGTTGAATTCCGCCGGTGAGGAGGCTCTGCGCTACGGCGCCAGTGCGGGCGCCAATGGCAGGGCCGTGCGTATTTTGCCCAAATCTGTTCAAACCAGTACCGGTACCCAGTCCACTACAGAAATGGATAGCATAGATGCGCTGGCGGAGAATCTCGCGGGTAGCGCGCAAGATGTTCTAGTTACGGTGAATGCATTTAGCAACGCGGTATCCAATGAACAGGTGCTGGTCGATCTGCATGCGCATGTTATACGACCAGCGTTTGCTGCCGGGCAGGTTATTGCGCAGAAAGTGATTGACACTAACGTACCAACACGGCAGCTCCAGCAGGCGATAGCGGATTTTCTGCAGACAGATGTACGTAGCGCGGCACTGAAAGCTGGTATTGTTCCGGTGGTGGATCCGGTGACCGGAGTAGGCGAGATTGGCAACTTCGGGCCGTTCGCTTTGGTGCAGTTAGCCCTGCAAGCCGGCAACACGCACGGTCCAGCAGTTATTAGAGCCGTGGCGATTACGTCGATCTCCAGCGCTGATATGCTGGATCGCGAGCATCTGCGCCTTGAAATCGTGGGTGTTTCAGGAGGGGCCGGTGCGCAAGCTAAATAGGAAATATGAGGTTTCCGTTCTTGCTATAGACCCAGGGCGGGGTAAGTGTGGTCTTGCCATGGTTACAGCCCACTCCTCAGTTCTATATTGCGAAACCGTGGCACTAGCGGCATTCGCGTCAGCCTTACTGCAGTTATATCAGGAATATGAACCTGTTGCAATTGCAGTGGGCGATGGTACAGGTTCTAAAGAGATCATGAAGATCGTACGTGAGCGCTGCCCGGACGCTTTGGTAGTGCCTGTGGACGAGGCGCACTCAACCCTTGAGGCTCGCAAACTTTGGCATGATTTACATCCTGCACGCGGGCTACGCAGACTACTGCCGACTTGCTTGCGTACTCCCGACGGTCCTTGCGATGACCTAACCGCCGTCGTAATAGGGAACAGGTACTGGCGCTCTAATCTTGAGAAAAGTGAAATAAATCCTGTATCGGAAGGAACACATTGTGAAACTCGTCCGCTTTCACCGCAATAGCAAAATCTCCTTAGGGGTACTCACCAACAACGCATCGTCAGTAGTGGATCTTTCGAATGTCGCACCGGCTGGCGATAGCATGTCGGCAGCTTTGGCGGCAGGCAGTGCCTTTTTAGGTGACGCACAACGTTTGATGCGTGAAGGAGAACAGATTTCGCTCTCAGCCGTAGACCTGCTTCAACCTGTCCATGACCCAGACAAGATACTCTGTATTGGGCAAAACTATCGCGATCACTGTGAGGAGCAGAATCAGCCTCTACCTACTAGCCCTATTCTCTTTGCAAAATACTCCAATACGATCACCGCGCCAAATGGCGTCATAAAGTTACCGGGTATTTCGGAACAGATTGATTACGAAGCCGAAATGGCCGTTGTAATAGGGAAAACTGCCAAGAACCTGGATGTTCAACACGCGCTGGCCGCGGTAGCAGGGTGCATGTGCGCCAACGACGTGACTGCACGCGACATACAAAAAGGCGATAAGCAGTGGGTTCGGGGAAAGTCCGTCGACACGTTTTTTCCAATTGGTCCATGGCTGGTAACTCAGGATGAAGTCGGTGACATGCACGACCTGGACATCTGGTGTAAGGTAAATGGTGTCGTCATGCAGATGTCGAACACAAAAAATCTTGTATTTAATGTGGCTCAGATAATTGCGCACCTCTCTCAGACGATTACTTTACAACCAGGTGACATCATCTCCACAGGTACTCCTGGTGGTGTCGGCGTGTACCGTACGCCCCCGGTGTTCCTAAAATCGGGCGATACAGTTGAGGTAGGAATAGAAAAGCTAGGCGTGTTAGAGAACCATGTGGAGTAGCTTGCGAAAGGCGACATTGGTACTCGCTGTGTTGTTGCAGGCGTTGATTGCTACAGTGTTCGCTGCACTGCCTGTCCGCGCGCAATTGCAGGGATTTCAGAATAACAGTCCGTTTGCAGTGCAATTTGTGCAGGCCTGGTCGGTGCCAATACCGGGTAATGTCAAACTCATTGCCTGCAAGCCCGTGATAAACAACAGTCGAAGCAACCTTGTCATGCTGATAGGGGGCGATAAGCCCTCCGATTTGAGACGAACCCTGCTCGTGACGCATTGGGATGGATTTCGGTTCGCCGTGGATGCGCAATTCAAGTTCTTGGGTTGGACGGTAGACCCACTGTTGGTAGGGCGCTACTACGTTGCTCCTGCCGTGCCCCCGGTCGTCGGTTCCAAGGTTAAACACGTGGTAGTTCCATCACGGCAGATTGCGGTTGCTTCTGGTGTTTATCAATGGGCTGGTGGAACGTTTGAACGGATCTGTCCTTCGCCCCCTGCATTGAAAATAAGCATCGATTTACCTGGTTCACTGTGCCCGCTTGTCGGAGGGGTTGGCGATGCAACGCAGATATGGGACGTTCAACAAAACCAGTTCAGCGTGTCCAAGTTTACGCTGGATGACCGTGATCCAGGATATCCTGAGTGGGGTCTTGGCAACCAGTTATACGAGGGCCGAGCCCAATTTGCGCCAGGGATGCAGTATCTTCAAAGCTATTGGAGCGACAATAATCGCTGGGTAATATGCGATAAAGTTGGCACACCGCTTCCGGATCCAGAGGTCGGTACCACTGGTGACTCCTTAGTGGTATATGTTCCCACAGACAGCGAACGAAAGCGAACGTTCTGGCAACTTACTCGTCACCAGGATTACCAGGAGTCATGGGTAAGTGGTGTCATTGCAGGCAAGGTTCTGGATGTCTGCATTGGCGATCCCAGAAACGATGGAAAGCCAGGAATTCTTGTACTTACCGAGGATCCCACAACGCGGGCGAGAACGCTCCTTTTTTACCTGCCTCAGAAAGGCATGTTTCACCGTTAGTGCTGCCGGCCGTCATCTTCTTACATTGAGCGTGTGATATCGGTATCTGGTACGGAGAGATCGATAACGAACCCCGTCACACGAAAGCCAGTGCGAGCAGAGCGTCTGCCACTGCGATGAGGTGAGAACGGTCTGAGAGGGTTTCCAGCATGTCGCTGGGAATGTTGACATCTCCATAAAGTGCACCTGCCAAAGCACCGGCTAGTGTTGCTGCACACCCAGCATCCTCACCCATGTTAGCAGCTGCCGCCACAGTGTCCAAAAACCCGCCATGCCAGCGCAACGCCCACACGGCAGTGCGGAGTGTTGCAATTGCGGTTGCTTTCGGTGGCGGCGGCGCTTCAGGCATTGCCGTCGTTTCAATGGCCGCTCCTACGGTGCTTTCAACTTCTTGGGATCCAAGCGCCTGATTGATCGCGGTCTCAGTGCTGAGGCCAGAGGCAATATATGCCAGCAGAGCTGTAAATATGGAAGCGGCTTCCTTACAAGGTTCCGATGGTAAGGTTATGGACGAGAGTACCGGGGCCAGCGTGCCAATATACACGGGGGTTTTGTAAAAAAACAGAGCGAGCGGTATGCATAGAGGGAGCCCATCGTTTCCATCCTGCGTGCCGCTGCTCTCCATAACGTCCGCAGCAGCCGTCATACAAGGCTCGCCCTGCTGAATAAGCGATAGTACCTGCAGCACGGCTGGACTGACATTTACTGCCCTGTTATGAGCCCAATCGGCCATTCGGCTGGCTATGTCCTCTGGGTCGAAGACCTTTCTTTCCAGTAAGCTACCGGCAGTAAGTAGTAGTAGATCGGTTTCTTCTGCCCACTTGCCAGCTGGCCACTGTCGCCAACCACCGCCTGTTAACGTGGTAACCCATTCCGGCTGCGGCCGCGCAGGCTGCATTTCGGTCGTCACACCTAGTGCATTTCCAACGGCCGCTCCCAGTATAGCACCGCGAAATCGCTGTCCAACAGACAGTTGGGGGAATTTGTCTGCTGGAAGCGTCATAGAATCGATGCCTTGATGTAGCTCATCACGAGTTAGGTGCTGCGGTTAGACCAAGAAAGTCCTTCATCGCCTCACGCAGTTTCTTACGATCCTCAGGATCTGCGGGCTGAAGGGCATAGTGGTTAATGAACAGTACCTGCTGTTGTACCCATTCTGCCCAGCAGGCTTGGCATATTTGTTGCTGAATCTGCATGCCTAATGCACCACCCAATGGCGGCGAGGTAAGGGGCTCGCTGCTCTTGCTGCAGCGTGAACAGATAAACTCAGAGCTCAATTGTCACCGTGCCTTTCATTGCCATCAGTTGCGCGAGTCTCGTACTAGGTCGAGATATTCCATGTCTGCAGTAGTCAGGTTTAAGTGAAGGGCTTCGATATTCGCATTGAGTTCACCTGTATTAGCGGACCCTACCAGAGCGAATATGTTTAACGGATAGTGCAATACATACGCAAGCGCGATTTGTGGGATCGTGACGCCATATGCTTTGGCGAGTTCCTCTGCACGTTCAAGCCGCTGGAAGTTTTGTGGGTAGCAGTAGCACTGTTTCACCAGGTCTTCGAAGTATCCTGAAAACTCGTCTAGATTATCTGGCCGAAAGTTACCACTCCAGAAACCGCCTGCCATACTAGACCACGTAAAAAGCGGCATCTTGTTCGCGCTATACCAGTTACGTGCGGATTTACCGGCCGGCCCACTAATTGAAACGCAATTTGCCCAGGGTTCCTTTACCTGTTCGGCAAGAGAAAAGTTGGGAGATGAAACGGAGAAGGGTATCTGCCCGGACTTGATTGCGTAATCATGAGCCTGCTCAAGCCGCTCGGTAGTCCAGTTGCTGCCACCAAAGGCGCGAATCTTTCCTTCTCGGTGGTACTGGTTAAAAGCATCCACAATCGGCTCTACGGGGTACGAGGGATCATCTCTGTGAAGTACCAGCAGATCGACGTAGTCTGTTTGCATTGCTGCCAGCGTGTCGTGCAGATCTGTACCGATATCGTACGGGGTTACACGATTGCGCAAATTGTTGTGGTGCGAACATTTAGCCAGAACGACGACTTTGTCTCGAATGCCCCTTGTCCTCATCCATTTCCCAAGCACTGCGTCTGCGTCACCGTAAATCCTGGCAGTATCAACACAGTTGATACCTGCCTCAAAGGCGGAATCTAATAGAGCAAACCCGGCATCTTCGTTAGAACGATCGACCTGAATGATGCCTTGAACGATTCTTGAAACAGGTTGAGGAATTCCGGCGACCTCACCATAGAGCATGCGCGTCATGAGTTGTGTGAATCCTTGTTCGATTTAGAGGGAAAATCTGCAATGCGTACTACTGACACAATTCGTTATGAACCTTGTAACACGCATGGCGGCTTATAGAAATTGCACTTTGGTACGTACTGGCGTTCTATCTGCATACAGAAGGAACGGTAGCAACACCTGCCTAATATACAATAGAGTATACACGAATTGCGAGGGTGGAGACATGGTAGAGGCACGTAAACCAACTCCGATGGACGATTTCCTATTTGATCTACGGGGCTATCTCGTTCTGCGACAGGCTGTGGGAGCGGAGCACCTGCGTCGACTGAACGCTGCGTTTGACGAATTCCCTAAGCTGCAACCAGGGCAGTGGTGGGGCAATTCGCAGCGCCGAGATTATACCGAGACCACGGGCTTTGAGCTGCACAACTGCGTAGAGGCAGGCACGCCTTTCGAGGAACTTATTGACCATCCAGCCTGGATCGATCTTTTACGGCGGTACTGCGGCGAGCAGGACTCGTACGTGCAGGGGCTGTTCATCGACGAATGCATCGCTTCCATTCGTGGTCCGGGTGGTCACCATCCCGTTCATTCGGGTGGATGGCGCGGCGCTGTACGGGGACAATACAGATTTGCCAATGGTGTGTTTCGATGCGGTCAATGCAACATCATTCTTGCACTCACTGATATTGGGCCAGGCGACGGCCCCACTATGGTTATTCCTGGTAGTCACAAATCCAATTTCCCGCACCCCGAGGCGGGAAATTACGCCCGTGGTGACGTTATGGACACGCTGCCAGAAGCGGAGCCGGTATGGCTGCAGAAAGGTGATGCTGTACTCTTTGTAGACGGCCTGATGCATGGCGGAGGAGCCAGAACTAATGCGGGTGAACGTAGAGTAATCATATACCGATACGGCCCAATGTGGGGCTCAACACGCTTTGGATATACCTATTCGCGCGAGCTATTGGACAGACTTACCCCGGAGCGTCGACAGATTCTGCAACCCGTACCGCCCATTGGAAGTGGAGTGGACTACTAATGCCCGTTCCGCTGGCTGCCCAGGTTGGTAAACTACGACCACCAGTGCACGCACGCGTAGTCATTCGTCATGGGCGACTGTTTCAGGGCGAACACGCATTTCGTAATATCGGTGTTACAGTTCCCGATTTAATGCCGCGACTTGAAAACAATGATATCTCTTCCCTGACAACAACCCTGCTGGATGCAAAGCGGGCAGGGGCCAGGTTCGTCTCGTTCCCCATATTGCAGGATGCCGCTGGTGTGAAGTTGATGGCAGAGTCTCCTACCAGTTTTGTAGCCTTAACGGCAAAGGCGATTACTCTGTTGGGAGAAGCTGGCCTGGGTGCAATCCCAACCATCATCGGTAATGCTCACGCTGTCAACGAATACTATTCAGTTAGCAATGTAGATCCCTCCAAAGAAACGATCTTCACCCCAGGATCGCCTGCCCGTGCGCTGGCGGTAAAGTGTGCGGCCATGGAGGCAGCCAAGTTCGCGTCCAGCCAGGTAGTGCTATTTTGGCAGGCAGGCGACGACCTGAATGCTGGAGCAGATACGGATAGTGCCGCGCCGCAGAGCGAACAGGTCAGATCCTTACTTGCGGACATCGCCGCGGCTCTTCACGAACATGACAAGCAGCACCTGGTAAGCAGCGGTAACGGCGCTTTGCGACCTGATGCGTGGCACCTTCACCTTGAGCGCCTGCGCGGTAACACTACGCCAGCAGGACCACCCAAGCAGTTGGATTCGCTTGTTCAGCGGCAGCGGGAGATGGAGCTATTGACACCTCCCGGAATTAATATTGAATCGGTGCATCTGTCGCCAAACGCTTCGTTTACACCAAGATGGCTAGAACCTGAAGCCGGGAAAGAGCTGGACCTACCCTGGATCCAGTACGTGTGTTCAAGGCTGAACCGACCACTATTCGTCTCTGGCATCAGTGCGAAAGTCGTCAATGAACCACAGGACAGCGCAAATGTTGAGTGGCTGGTGGACGTTTTTAGGAGGTTGCAAGCGAGTGGAATGCCACCAGCGGCTGTGTCTGTATGGGAACCCGCTAGTTCTACGTTTGTTGATAACCCCGATGCGCTTTCGTTTACGCAGACTCCACGATTAGCCGTGGCAATGCGTATCGCGAATGGGGTCATCGATAACTCTCAGCACAACAACATTACGCTTACTGTTGGGCCGCCATTGAGCGCAACAGACCAGACTGTGACCGCATTTAAGCTGCAGGAGCGGGCATTGCGACTGCAAAAAATCGTGATGTCCGCGTCAACTCAGGCAATCGTGCCTACAGGTACCTCAGGGAATCTTTTAGGAGGACCTGTTGTGGTAGCAGGTCCGAAAGCTTCCATATTTACACCTGCATATGCATCGCTGATGGCACGGGATCGAGTGGTAACACCAGCACTGCTTGCCTCAATGATCAAAATAACTGCACAACATACAAATGGGGCGGCACCAATTGTTTGTAGCCATGGACTTACCGTACCACCGTATTCCGTCCCAGAAAATATTGGGCTAAACGGTGATACAATCTGGTTCCCAGACGGTGTAGGGGGTACAAACCAGGGAACTGGAAGGTACGGTCTATTGCCGCCGGCAGACCTACCTTTCTGGTTCATAGATATGGTTTACAGATACTACTATCTTACAACGAAAACGAGTCTGTTCACCGCAAAGGTTGCACTTGCTGATGGAGAAGTTACGAGGCTCTCGGACTTATGTATCAAAGCTTTCAATTCTGTACCCGCCGACAAAGATACAGGGCTTATAAGTGTAAACAGCACGCCACTGAACCGTCGTGCGGACTGCTCGCTGTTTTTAGGAGCAAAACGGTCTGGGGAATGCCTCTGGCCCTCACTTCTTCGTTTTCGGGCTGCACGCGAACTTGCTGCAATGTTTACTGCAGCAGGTGACGCAGTCAATAGTCAGGTGTTTCGTCACGACGTCGCGACAATGAGGATTGCGTTGCCAAGTGCATTCTTTCTGCCACTGGGCCAGAGTAGCAACGGTCACAATATCGGTATGCTCATTTCCGCTGTGACTACTGGCCGCCGTGATGATATATGGGGCAGCGCCTTCGCGCTTCAGCTGGATGCCTTTTCACCAGATACGTCACTCGCTATCGCTCGGCATTTAGACGATCTCGTCTCTGCGGGTGGCATCACGTCCCACGGTTACGTCCGAACTCTGCCCCAGGAAGGTACCTACGGTGGAGCCTGGGAACTCGTTGATGGATCCGCGACTAACTGGCTTAACCAGGGCTACTCCATCTTGCCAGTGGCATGGCTAGCACAGAGTATTATGCAGGTCTCGCCTGATCATGCCGTGTCACTGTTATCGACAGCAGCCCAACAGGCAGAGTTAGACTGGTCGTTGGGCGGTCCCTGGGAATTCGTGACCAAAGACGGCCGCAATCATACTGGCGGCAGGTCATTTGTGGGTTTGTTCTGTGCCTCAGGCTATGCTATGACCTACTTTGCACCGGATGTCGCTCAATAGCGACGCACCAGCAGCCAACAATTTACCAATCCGCCATCGATCCATCAAACGAGTGGTACCAGCGCCCAGGATCCTTGAGCCTCCCAATCCCATTCTCTGCGATCCACAGTTCATCCGGCTGTACGCCCAGACCAGGCTCTTGTGGTAGAAGAATGGTACCATCGGGTTCAACTTTCCACGGGTTGACCAGCAAGCCCGCTCCAAGACCGGCAGGATCGACAAACTCTTGCACCAGAAAATTAGGCGTAGCGGCATCTACGTGCAGGCAGGCAGCAAGGTTAAGCGGCCCGTAGGGATTGTGAGGCGCCAATGCACGGTATTCTACTTCTGCCATCGCTCCAACCGCCCTGGTCTCCTGAATTCCTCCGCAGATACAAGGATCCGGTTGTAATACTGCGGCAGAACGCTCCCGTAAAACTTCGCGAAAGCCCCATTTGGTAAACAGTCGTTCACCAGTAGCAATAGGCGTAACGTAATGGCGGGCGACATCTACAAGAGCACCACTATTCTCTGGAAGAACAGGTTCCTCAATGAACATTGGGTGGAATTCACGCATTGCCTGCTCCATCCAGATCGCCATCGAGGGACTGACCCTACCGTGGAAATCCAGCAGGATATCTATGCCACTTCCTATTGCCTCTCGCACGGCCGCAACCCGACCAGCAGCTTCCTCGACGACACTGAAGTGATCAATTATCTGCACCTGTTCGAATGGGCAGAACTTGAGGGCTGTGAACCCACGTGCTACCGCTGCCTTAGCGCTTAATGCCAGCTCTGCAGGACTTGCGCCATTGGCACGTGTGTACATACGGATTCGGTCACGTACAGCTCCGCCCAACAGTTGCCACACCGGTACGCCCAATGACTTGCCCAGAATATCCCACATCGCCATTTCAACGCCCGAAATCGCGGCGCATAGTATGGGTCCGCCGCGCCAAAAGGCACCGCGATAGAGTACCTGCCAATGATGGGTTATTCTACGTGGATCCTCGCCTAGAAGCGCGTCTTCAAAGCTTCTAACGGCTTCCATAACAACCATGGCTTTATCACCAAGACATTCGCCCCAACCTACACACCCGCTGTCCGTCGTGATTTTGACCAGAACCCATCGAGGCTTCACTGCAAACACATTCAGTGCCGTTATTTTCATCTGGTGCCCTCAATAGCGTGAAGGTCGTTCACAAATGAAGCCGCGCTTAGAGGGCTGCCTGTCGCTTCTGCCACCCACCGATCCCAGCGCAATGTCGCGCCGCTGTTGAAGAGCTTCGTTTGCAGATAATTTCCAACGGCGGGCGATATTTCCAGGTTCCTGACAGAGGAAGACGTTAGTTGAACTGCGGACCGCGTAATCTGCGAGGCGGCCATTTCCCCTAAGAGGTAACTGTGGTAATAGACTGGAGATGAGGCAAAATGAATTTTTGCGGCCCAATCTGGCTTATTTCGATGCGGTGGTCGCTTTATGCGCTGGTAGTGTTCTACAAGATCCCACCAGAGATTGTTTAGGTCCTGGCCCGGGTTACTGTATAGCTCACGCTCAAAATGGGTCATTACCATACACCAGTGCAAAAAGACGAGCTGATGTGTTAGTTGACCATGTTCGGCTCGCGACGCTAAAACACTGCATTCTGGCTCGCTTCGACCGCTGAATGTGGCCATAAACTTGCTTGTTGATGGTAGTCTGCCCATGAAAAGGGCAACCGCCTCGGTGGTGATTGCGTGTGATGGCCTGCGGAGGACATAGGGCAAATCAATCTTGATGAATTTATCGTACACGGCGTGCCCAAACTCGTGTAAGGTGGTTGTGAGCCACCGCTCGCCCGGTGTAATATTGCACAGCACCCTGATATCACCTTTGCGGTCTACGTTGAGGCAGAACGCATGCTGGCACTTGCCGACCCGTTCGTAGAGGTCAGCGCGTGCAAGGAGATCGTCGACAGGCAGGCCCATTGCCTGAAAGACGGTACGCGTGGTCTCTACTGCGTCGGTATGCGTATAGACCTCGTCGAGATTGATATCGGACTGTTTAACAGTCTGGAAAAACCTGTTGGAGTGGTGCCATGGCATTAGTTCGCTAGGCGAAACTGCAAATTGGGCCGCAAGTTTAGCGTCGAGCCCATTGCGAAACCGTACCCACAGTGGGCGGCAGCCGTCTTCAAGATCCTTAAGGACGGCTGATAGTTCCTCCTGGCGGATTTCCTGGGCATCTAATGCCATTTCATAATAGTTGCGGTATCCAAGTTTGACAGCACACCTGTTGCGCAGCCGTACGAGGTCAAGCAGTTGCTCCTCTGCTACCTCTCCTACCGTTTTGCTAGCCTCCCACGCGCGTTGGCGCTCGAGGCTGTCCTGCGAGTTAGCCAGTATCTCGTCAAGGTGATTGTCACTACACTCCTCACCGTTCATTTTCGCCCTGTGCATGTTGTAGCGAGCAGACAACGATGAGCGAAGTTCCTCCATCTCCGCAATCTCGTCTGCTTCGAGCTGGTTGATCCTAAATGAAGTTGCGAGGAGCGTGTGCTGGCGTAGAAGCGTTGTGTCCTCGAGTGCATTCGCGTCAATATTGCGCAGTAAATTCCACTTCGCTTTATCGGCGAGGACCATCCGCACCAGCGCAGCGGCTTCGGCAGCCGCTTGTTGGTTGTGAACTGAGCTCTGTAGCTGCAGTTGCCAGTGTGCAAGTGCAGCCTGTTTTGCTAGCGGTTCCATTTCGCGCTCGTAATCGCTTATGAATGTCCGCATTTGAGAAGACGCGGTTTCCGCACGCTGCATATGTTTTTAGCCCTTCGTGTAGTAGTACCTGCTAGTCGACCTGTTGAGACGATGGCACCAGTTACCAGTCACCAACACTGCCATCCCGGTAGGTTACTGTTTGTGGTAGTTCCTGTTGAAACGGATGTTTCCGGACTTCCTCTTCGTTTATCTCTATACCTAGGCCCGGCCGACTAGATGGCCTCACAAGTCGGCCGTTCGCCTCAACTGTAAAGCCCTCCTGCACAACATCCTGTCGCCAGGGGACGTCGTTGTGTACGGACTCGCAAATGATATAGGAGGGCGCGCTAAACCCGAACTCAAGTGAGGCAGCAGTACTGACGGGTCCTTGAGGATTATGGGGCGCAAGCGCAACTCTGTACGCGTCTGCCATTGCCGAAATTCTGCGCATTTCGGTTAGACCACCGACATGGGTGATATCGCATTGCAGTATGCTCACTGCGCGCTTTTCCAGGTATTCACGCACAGCATATTGGCTGACCAATCGCTCTCCAGAGGCGATCGGCGTAGACACAGCGCGCTGCACGTCTGCGATGGCATCTACCGTTTCTGGCCAGCACGGCTCCTCAAACCAGTAAAGGCCAAACTCTTCAAGGGCACGGGCAAACAGTAAACCCATTCGCGGGGAAGGGCGAGCATGGCAGTCCACCATAATGTCGATGCTATCGCCTACAGCTTCCCTCATTGCGCGCACACATCTGGTAGCATACTCAATAGGTATGCGTCCTTCAATGGGCATGGTCCAAGGCACTGCCATTGTTTTAAAGGCAGTAAATCCCTCCTCAACAGCTTTTACTGCAAGATCAGCAAATCGACCCGCGTCCGCCGGATTAGTCTGGTAAAAGTCCTCCATTTTCCCGCCGCCAAGGTGGCAGTAGAGCCTTATACTGTCGCGAACAGGGCCACCCCATAGTTGATGAACGGGCACATTATGGACTTTTCCTAGAATATCCCATAGCGCGATGTCGATACCGGAGATTGCAGTGGCCCGTACGATTCCATTTCCATGCCAGAAATGCTGACGGTACATCTTCTGCCAAAGGTGTTCCACGCGGCGGGGGTCCTCTCCCAACAGAAGAGGGGTGAGGTCTTCTACTGCGCCGATCACAGACCTGGAATGCCACTCAAGTGTTGCTTCACCCCATCCCCAGAGGCCGGGTTGATCCGTCAACACCTTAACAAATATCCAGTTGCGCATGCGGGCATTGCACACGTGGGTTTGAATTGCAGTGATTTTCATCGAGATTCCATTCCAGGCTGCCGATTGAGCACCATAAATGCACGAGATATAAGCTTCCGAGGTAATGATCGGCGAGAAAGCAAACTACCCACCATAGGGCCAGAATTGGTCCCATGCCTGCCAGAACGACCCGGCGGTTGACCGGACGAGCCGTGGTCCCGCTATCGTTACACCAGTACGCCCCCTAAAGTCGTTGGCCCGGTCGGAGGTGGCGAGTTCGACTTCAAATGTAACGGGATTTGTAAACTTCAGTGGTTTTGGCCAGGCTCGGGTGACAAGCGCAGAGTAGACCCGGCCTTCAATCATTGCACAGGCGTCTACAGCGGGAAGGTGGCGTGCACTGTACCGGCCTAATGACTTTTTGACAGCGGCTGTAACGCATTTATCACCAATAAGGGCCTCCACTTCGCGGCACGTGGCTATGTCACCAGACGCGAAAATCACAGGGGCCTCGAAGTCCCCGCATATTGCGCTAATGATGCCGGATTCACCAACGAGGGTGTTATTGATACGCGCGTTGTACCACGCCTGATTCGAAACGGTGTGGCAAAGTATTCCATCCGCTGTTCCTGCCATCGCGTGTGCGCCAACAAACATGACCGCATCGCATCCTTGCTGCAAGGGTTCTATGTACCGTGCCCAAGGATAGCCAAGCACATACTCCGCACCACTCTCAAGCTCGGCCGGTATGAGGCTCTTGAACTGCCACGCTCCCCCGGCGCCGTGTCCATCAACCACAATGATCTCGTCTACACCAGCTCGCTTGCACCCGCGTACCGCAGCATTGATCTCCGCAGTGTATAGTTTCCGTCCCTCCTCATAGAGGGCCGCACCTCCATCAACCTGCGCCCATACGGTTACGCCGGCTACACCTTCCATATCACACCAGATCATTACACGCATTCATATAATCCTTAGGTTGACGTTGAGATACCGGTTACCTATGCTAAGGATTAAAGGTGAACAGCCAATAGTCCTGCACAAGAGTGAGCAGTTGCGTGAATACCCATGCAGCGTGGGGGCTGAAACCGGGTGCACAAGTGCAACAGCCGGTATAGGCGCCTTAACAGGCACTTATACCGGCTGGAACTAGTGTGATTAAGTGGGGACAATGTCTGCCTAGTGGCAGCCGCATCCTGATCCACAGCCACCAGAAGAAGCTTCGGGACTGTCCTCTGTTGAGAACGAACTGCCACAACCACAGGATCTAACTGCGTTTGGATTGTCGATTTTGAAACCGCCGCCCATTACGTCCTCAACATAGTCAACCGAGGAGCCTTTAACATATTCCAGGCTCACCGGGTCAACGACAACCTTGACGCCGTGGCTCTCGAATGTGAAGTCATCCTCTTCAACTTCGTCATCAATGGCCATTCCATAGTTGAGACCAGAGCATCCGCCGCCCTGTACAAATACTCGAAGGGCAGAGTTTTGCTTACCCTGTTGTTCAAGAAGAGAGATAATTTCCTGTGCGGCTCGCTCCGAGATTTCAATTCCGTTAGCGGACACCGCCGTGTCTAACGTTGCCATAGTCAGTTAGCTCCTTACCTAAAATGTCAGATAACCCAAAAGCTGGATGTTATAATCATATGTACGACTACTTATACCATGTCTACTTCCTAATTACATATTACTCCACACATCACGAAACTTGGTGAGAAGAACGCATTCGCCAATTAAGTATTTCACGGTTTGTATACATCGCGTTAATGCTGTGGCCCTCCTGCGGACACTTGTAAAATGCTGTTAGAAGCACCAGTTTTCCAATTTAAATCCCCGTATTGTCACCATATTATGATTGAGTGTGCAAATTTTGCTCACAAATGGCATATGTTTTGCATTTTAGATCACGTGTTGTACTCAACGCCCGTTGGGGTTGGATTTGCTCGTGGCGTTTACAACCATAACGCGCGATAGGAGAAGTACCGTGATAATGTCTACTGGCAAGGTAAAGTGGTTTAACGACGCTAAAGGATACGGCTTCATTACAGCCGAGGATGGGGCTGATGTTTTTGTGCATTACTCTGTGATCATGAGCGATGGATTCAAAACGCTTCGCGAGGGCCAGCAGGTAAAGTACGACGATATTGAAACGCCAAAGGGGAGACAGGCTAAGAACGTTTACCTGGAGAGCCATTAGACAGTAGAGGGCTTACCAAAATCATGGTATGCCCTCAATTAAACTGTGCGATGGCTTCTGCATTCTAGCGTGATGGCGATTCTGCAACTTCGTATAATTGTGCAGTATTGTGCAACTGTTGCGTTCGAGTCGTTACTTCACTTGCCGGGTCTGTAACGAGCTTCCCAGAGTGATAGGCAGAAGCTGTTAACGCAATCGACTTCCATGACAGAGATGTTCCACCATCCGAGATATGCCTGAGGTGCGACTTCCAGCGCATTGCTGCGAGTTCCACGTTCATCTGTTGTGCTGCCGTTATGGGAGTAATGTTGGTGGCAGCCTGAGCGTCATTTGCGTGGCTGTTCAACCTCATAAAACCAACCCCGTAGACAAATATGTAACTGGCGATAGCCGTGCGCAATGCGAACCGAACAAAACCCGGATTTCGCTGCCGAGCCCACTCCATTACGAGCACAGGCCCAAGCAGGCATACAAGTTTCGCGACAACAAATGCCGGCACACCCATGTTCCAATAGTGCCGGAAGAGCGGATTCGCCTCCTGCGCGCCGTGATGTTGAATAAACACAATCGTACTGACAAGGTCCGCAATTCCAATACCAATCAGGATCCAGCTTTCCTTAGCAATTTTCATTCGTCCTCTCCGTGCGTTGCTGTTAGCAGCAATCTTTAAACAACCACCCCTGTTCTACTTGACGATCCTAATCGCCCGATGTTCTTAAATCCAGGGTCCACATTAATCAAAATCGGTAGAAATAGGGACAAACCAACAGTTATACGGGGTTATTCCATGATTTACCGGGTAACTTACCATGCACTGGTTGTTTTAGAGGAGCAAATCCAATTTTAATGCGACATCACTAGAAAATGAAAATCACGTGCTTCACTCCAAATTTCGAAGTGAGGCCTGTTAGCTGTTTGACCGCTTGCGTTCGTGCTTGCTGCTCTAAATTCATCTGTTTGGCCTCAGCCTCAAAGAGAACCGATGCGTGTTGCTGTGCCTGTGGCACGATATTCTGATCGTTGTAGAAAAGCGAACCAGATTGGCTAATTACGTGCACCTTTACATTGGGTGGGTAAATCTCGATCGCTGGCAGCCGTACCGTAATAGTCCGTACCCCGTTGATGATGGAGCTGGTAACGTCGGACGACGTTAGGTGAGAAAGGTCCAGCCCCGCTTCAACAGTTCCATCCGCAATAACCACTGCGCGATTTCTCGTTGCGGATTTCACAAGCCAATCGATACCAGGAACCCGTCGCATCCATCCGCTGGCGTGCTCATACGCATTCTGATCGATTTCCTGCTTTAACGACATGCGCGCGGTATGCAGGTCCCCAATCTTCTGCATGGAGATAAGGATAGGCGCGGTATTGCCTGCATCTGGTTGGTTTTGTCGGTTGTAAACGTACAGGAGCAACGCAGGAAGCCAAAGTAGACCGATGCCGAAACAGACCGCGCTCGCGATCGCGACGTGCCTTAATCTTGCTGTTGTTGTTCGCCTCATAAATCACCTTTGATCAGTTATAAAATGTGCCGGGTGGTGCCAAACATTCAATATGCCGGCAAGGTAAGGATCTCTCTATGGTTGAAGGGTCATTAACATCACTACGGTTTAGCGCACTTTCCGGTTACACTAAAACTTCCCAGGTCCGTTGACTATTAAGCGTAACGGTCTGCCAGGTGGTGCGCACAATGTTAAAATTGCCAGCAGTGCTACAAATTTTTGCTTGACAAGTACGAGAAATTGCGATATAATCCACATATTAGAATGACTAAGCGTTTAGTCACCAGGCAATATCAGTAGTTTGTAAAGACATGACTGAACAAAAGCGACCGCCAACCTTATTGGATGTAGCCCGCGATGCAGGCGTAAGTTCGAATACAGCTTCCGTTGTGCTGAACGGTAGCCGCTCCAATACGCGTGTTTCCGAAGCGACCCGACAACGTGTACTGTCGGCTGCCGCGAACCTGAGCTATGTTCCTAACGCAATGGCGCGCGGCCTTGCACAAAAGCGTACGCAAGCCATCGGAGTGTTATTCGGGGTTGCCGCGGGGTCAACAGATTATGTTACGAACCCATACATGGCCGGTATTTTGCAGGGTGTTTTGGAGGCAGCAGGTGATGCTGGACACTCTGTTACCATTTACACCCAGCGATGGGTGAATGCCAAAGTGAGTGCACCGCTATTTCGTGACGGTCGCACAGATGGGGTGCTGGTCATAGCACCGCCTGCCACTGCAGACATACTGGCTGGTCTTGCAACAGTAGGCATTCCTTTGGCAGCTGTGGCCTGCGAGGCGGCTGAACTTGAAATACCCTCGGCCGACGTGGACAACAAAGCCGGGGTTGAGGCGGTGGTGACGCATCTTGCTGCGCTGGGCCATACGAGAATTGCAATAATCACCGGCGAGACCGATATGAGCAGCACCGCACTGCGCACCCTTGCGTTTCAAACCACCTTAACCGCCGCGGGAATAGAGTTTGATGCTGATCTTGTAACGTCGTGTACCTATTCGGGAGCTGGTGCCGAATCAGCATTCCTCGGGTTATGGAATCGCCAACAGAGGCCAACTGCCATTTTTGCGTGCAATGATGCAATCGCTGCGGGAGTGGCCCGTGCTGCCAGAAGTCTTGGAGTAGGCATACCTGAAGAGTTGTCACTTGTCGGCTTTGATGACGTTCCAACAGCAGCCATGGTGACGCCACCGCTTACGACCGTTCGGCAGCCGCTGCAGATGATTGGCAGTGCGGCGACTAAAATGCTGTTGGGCAGAATTGCTGGGGATTTCTATCCTGCCACTGCGCAGTTATTAGCCCCAGAACTCATTGTGCGCGAGTCGACTTGCAGGGTTGGTTCCGATCGATGATGCGGGGGCTGTCGGCTCCCATGGTTGTACCAAGGAGGTCACATGAAATCAGGCTGTAGGGAACGAGGGTTCACCCTCATTGAGTTGCTAGTGGTAATCGCAATTATTGCAATTTTAGCCGCAATACTCTTTCCTGTATTTGCGCAGGCACGAGAGAAAGCGCGGCAAACTGTGTGTGTTTCAAACATGAAGCAGATTGGCACTGCTCTCCTGATGTACACTCAGGACTATGACGAGCAGTTTTCACCTATTCGCGTAGCGCTGGAGAACGGATTGCACGGGGAAGCCAATTCGGTGTTGACGTGGCGAAACGTAATTCAGCCGTACCTAAAAAGCTTCGATGTATTTTCCTGTCCGTCAAATCCTAACGGTAAGCCCACAGGTCCCGGAACAGCGGGCACTGGATGGAACGATCTTACCACCTTAAATGCAGAAGGTTGGCAGTTTACGCCTAACCGTGAAATGCCCATGAGCTATGGATTTACCAGCTGTGCTTCCACATGGGCGCCTGCAAACGTGAGCTGGGCCACAAGCGATGGGCAGCTAAGCGAAAATGATGCTGAACTGGCGCGACCCGCGGGCACCATCATGGTTGCTGAAGGCACTCGTGGCGACTCGGATATTAATGCCCAGTGGATGTGGAACGGATACTCGAACCCCAATTCGTCGAATCCATATGATCGTGCGGGCATTTTTACGCATGTTAAATGGCCTGGACCTGGCGGTAAAGGCAACTTCCTGTTCTTCGACGGTCATGTGAAAGCGCAGACGTGGGCACAGACCATTCTGCCAATTGACCACAATGAATGGCAGACGACCGAGCCAACGCCGGGTGAAACTACCTTCAGTGACCCAAGTGGCGAATGCCAGGACTCCACCGGGTTTTGGAACGGCTATCCGCAGAACTTTTCACCGGAAGCAAATTAGCAGTAACGTAGCGGGTTAAGCGGTGCTTTGGGTACTGCTTAACCCGAGCATGTTCAAGGGGATGTTCACACGTGTTATCAAAGTTACCTCAGCCTGTGGTTATCAGCGTGTTGGTGGTCATAATCATCGCGGCAATAGTTGGTGGCATTCTACATGTGCGCCATGCTACCGGAGCAGACCTTGCCGACCAGATGCACGCCTATATGAAACAGCAGAAACCGGGTCAAGCACCCTTTACTCCGCAACAGATGCAGCAGATGGCAGTACGAGGCGGCAGGTAGCCACGTAATGTCAGTGACTGAAAGACAGTGCAAACCTTTGGTGAATGGAGGGCCGCCAAGAAAGTGGACCTCTACGCTACGATTAGCACTCGCAATTTGCAGCCTGCTTGCAGCTGTGTTGGCGCTTGTTAGCGTGTACGGCAGATGGCGCAATGGCGAGGTATTGCGATCCCACCTGGATGCAGCCTATCACGATATTGCGATGGGAAATGGGCCAGCGGCCGAGCGCCAGTGGAAAGTGGCCCTTTCTCTTGCACCGGCAGATGCCACGGTACACGACATGCTGGGTGAATACTATCTTGACACGCACCAGTGGTCTAAAGGCGTAGAGCAATTCCGCTACTTACAGGTACATGCACCTGGTCGGCCCCACATAGACTGCAGGCTCGCCGCCTGTCTTTTTAGGCTCGGTGATCAGAAGGACGCCTATTTGCAGGCCGAGAATGAGCTTAAACGCGATAAAGATTGTGTAACAGCATTAGGCATTGTTACGACGGTTATGACCCGACAGAGTGGCATTGATCAGGATAAACTGCTGCTCTATCTGAAGCGCTTTGCGCGCCTGCAGCCCAACGATCTGATGGCACAGCACATGTACGCGGAGGCTCTAGCTAATCGGTACTTTTACGACGAGCTACGACCAGAATTGGCACACATACTTGCTATTGACCCGGATGATGCTGAGGCGTATAACCTCAAGGGTTACACCGATCTAGCCAGCGCCGTTCAGCCCGCAGGTGCGCAATTGGCAGTCACAGACTTCAAGTCCTCTATAAGACTGGCGCCCATCAATGGTGGCGCCTATTTTGGTCTTGGCCGGGCATATTTGCATCTCAACAGGCCAAGCTCCGCGATTGAGTCGCTTGTTACTGCGTCCAGGTTGATACCTCATCAGATCAGGATCCTGCAGACCCTTTCTCGCGCTTATTTAGCCAACGGACAGGAAGCGGACGCCTCACGGGTGAGGACAGATGTCACGCGGTTAGAACGGGATGCAAGCCAGGAGCGTACACTTGCCGTTAAGTGCAGTATCTATCCAGATGTAGCTAGGTTTCCTCGAGAACTTGGAACGCTCTACCTCACCATGGGTGAATACAATAGAGCCAGCTACTATCTATCCAAGGCAAGCAAGTTGCTGCCACACAACGCATTGCTACGATCAGTTGTTAGCAAGCTACGAAAGGGGATGCGTCCTGTAGCCGGAAACAACTTCCTACAGTAATCTTATGCACAAAACACCAGAACTTACACGCCGCCAATTCCTAGCGGCTAGCGCGTTCGCCATCGCAAGCACTGCGACTTCATGTAAGCCCTCGCACCAAGACCAATCGTTAGCTGGCAGCCCACTTTTTGAGGAGGTCGCACAGCGTTCAGGTATCAACTTCCGTCAGACAAACGGGGCCTCGGGCAAATTCTACTTTATTGAAGAGACTGGCTCAGGCTGTGCGTGGTTCGATTACAACAGAGATGGGTTACTGGACCTGTTACTTGTGCAGTGCGGGCCTTACCCATACGTGCCCAATCAGGGGCCAGAGCCTCAATGCGCACTTTACCGAAACAATGGCGACGGTACCTTCACTGATGTTACCGCGGGCAGCGGTCTTGATACGTACCTGGGGTATTGTCAGGGAGTTACGGTTGGCGACTACGATAACGATGGGTACGATGATCTGTTAATCACGGCTTTTGGCGTGAACCACCTTTTTCATAACGAGAGGGGAACCGGTAAATTTCTTGATGTCACGGAAAGGGCAGGGCTTCGCGATGATGCGCATGGTCCGAGGTATGGTACGAGTGCAGCTTTTGGCGACTACAACAATGATGGGTGGCTGGATCTGTACATCTGTTACTACTGCCCCTGGTCAATTGCGACAAACAAGACCTGCAAAACGCCAGACGGCCGTGAAGATTACTGTACACCAGACGTAATGCCGCCTGCAACACATCGGCTATACCGAAATAGAGGCGACGGGACATTTGAGAATGTCACCGAAGAGAGTGGTATTGCTAAGGAAAAGGGGCACGGGTTAGGTGTGGTTTTTCTCGACTACGATAACGACGGGAAGTTGGACATTTTTGTTGCGAACGATTTGAACATTACGTTCTTATGGCATAACAACGGCGACGGCACGTTTACCAATGTTTCTGAAAAAGCAGGCTGCGCTTATAACAATGCCGGCCAGGAAATGAGCGGGATGGGGATAGGTATCGGGGATTATGACCACTCTGGCCAGGAGAGCCTATTTGTGGGGAATTTCTCTATGCAGCCCAACACACTCTTTAAAAACCTTGGGAATGGCCAGTTTCTAGA
>JAJYCW010000180.1 GCA_021777995.1 bacterium | reverse complement strand
AGTCTCGGCAACCTTTTAAGGCACCATAAGCTGATTACCAACCGCGGTAACAAACCAACACGTGATGGTGGCTCGGAATCGCTTCCGCAGTACTTCGGGCCAAAACAGCGAATTGCTGTAATGGGACTCGACTCAAAGATTTCAACTGCAACGGCATCGGATCCGGTGCAGCAAGGTGGCGTAGTGAGCAATACCACCGTTCAGATTCCACCACCTGCGGACCTTGGCACCGGCCTCACCGAGATGCTGATTACTTCCCTTGAAAACACACATCGCTTCATACTGCTGGAGCGCACAGCACTGCAGGATATACAGGCCGAGCAGCAGCTGGGAACCAGCGGCGCTCTAAACCCGGCAACGATACCAAAGGCAGGCAGCCTGCTGGGTGCACAAGCACTGGTGCGTGGGGCAATTACCGAGTATTCCTTCGCCGAATCAAGTCTTGGTGGCGGCGGGATTCTGGGTAACCTGGGAATTGCACACAGCAGTATGCGCGCAATGATCGCTCTAGATGTAAGGCTTTATGACACAACAACTGGTGAGATTCTCAATTCAGTACACGCGGTCGGGCACGCTTCCTCCTCTGGTACTTCTGTGAACTATACAAACTCCAATCTTGCTGTGGGCAGCACCGCCTTCAGTCAGTCACCACTGGGAGAGGCATGTCGCAGGGCACTTGCTAAAGCCGTACTGTTCATCTGCAAGAGCATGGTCGCCATACCATGGGAGGGCAGGATCGCCGATGTGGAGCCCGATGGGGCGTCTGTAACGCTCTATCTAAATGCGGGTACGGACGATGGCATAAAAGCCGGTGATACGCTAGATATTCTTAAGCCCGGGCACACCATCGTTGATCCTGCCACACAAACAGTGATTGGTCATGTAAAGGATGTGCCCGAGGGAACGGCTCATGTAGTGGAGGTTAAGCCGAAGCTATCTATTCTCGCTGTAGACAGTGGCAGTGGATTTTCGGTTGGGGACGTTGTACGGATGTTACCGGCCACAGTTCAGGTGCATTGAGTAACGCATGTTGGAGGCGACAATGAGTGTAATTGAGTTTGTACAGAACTACGATGACCTCTCTACCGATGAAGGGTTTCAGTTTCGTTTTTTCTGTGATCACTGCAGAAATGGTTACATGTCATCGTTTCAAAAGAACAAGATTGGTATAGCGGGTGGCTTTTTAAGGGCCGCGGGAGACATGCTTGGCGGTGTGTTTGCACCTGCCTCAAATACGGCGTTCGATATTCAGCGCGCCGTGGGTGGCACGGCTCATGACACGGCCCTGCGGCAAGCGGTTGAAGAGATAAAGCCACTGTTTGTGCAGTGCCATCGATGTGGGTCATGGGTGTGCAGTCAGGTGTGCTGGAACGATGAGAAGAGCCTGTGCAAACAGTGTGCGCCCATCCTCATGGAGGAACTTGCGAGCGCACAGGCACAAGCTGCTAAAGTCCAGTTGGAGGAAAAAACGCTCGCAAGTAACCAAACTCAGGGTGTCAACGTGAATATGCCCTCGCGAGCGTTTTGTGCCCAATGTGGTGCTGCGGCAACACCTGGCAAATTCTGTGCAGAGTGCGGTGCTCCGTACAGAACCGATCAGCAATGTGCAAAGTGTCATGCACCCGTGAAAGTAACGTCAAAGTTTTGTCCAGAGTGTGGTACGCCAATTGTGCAGTGAGAACCTGCTGCATTGGGTATCAGGCTGGCGAGCAGTCGACTGTAGCCATTACGAATTACCAAATGGTGACGTGCCTAAGGGTATTGCAGGCCAGCATTGCGCCGGGGTAAGGCGCGATGCTGGCCACGGGGGAACTGACTGATTTGCTGATGGTTCGGTGAGGTGCCAAGTCAGGACAAATACCCTGGAGCTCTCACCTGGGCCGGGGGGACGATGTTGCCGGGCGGTCTTCGTCCCTACCGGTCTACGGGTACCGGCTTTATAGCCTGAGCTGAATTCGCCTTAGCGGCTTATTAGCGCCACCGCCGATGCCTCTATACCTTCGCGTCGGCCCACGAATCCCAGCTTCTCACTGGTGGTGGCCTTGATACTCACCTGAGAGGGTTCAATGCCAAGACACCCAGCTATGGTCTCCTGTATTGCGTCTCGGTGAGGCAGCAGCCGTGGCGCCTCGGCTATTACTGTGGCGTCAATGTTTCCAATCATCCACTTCTCATCCCGCAGCCGTCGGCCCACCTCTGCCAACAGCTTGAGGCTGGATATGTTTTTGAAGGTGTTATCTGTGTTAGGAAACAGCATACCGATATCACCAATTGAGGCAGCCCCCAAAAGGGCATCACACACTGCGTGCAGGAGCACGTCGGCATCTGAGTGACCCGCCAAACCTCGATCATGCTCAATTTGCACTCCGCCCAGCCATAGCTTACGGCCCTCTTCCGGCGCGGCAAAGGCATGAACGTCGTAGCCAAATCCCGTGCGTATGGTGAGTGCTGGTCGGTTTGCCCGCAGCAGCATTTCTGCCAAAGCAACGTCCTCCTGACGCGTAATCTTTACGTTAAACGGATCGCCTTTTACTACCACCACGGGTATTTTAGCACCCTCAAGCAGCGATGCTTCGTCCGTTGGCTCCATACTGCCAAAGGGAAATGCGTCGTAGGCACCTAAAAGTAGCTCACGTTTTGCACCCTGCGGTGTCTGCACGGCTACGAGGCTGTTTGTGATACCTTCACCTAGCGGTACGGTTCGCTCTACGGTGGCCACTACAGTCCCTTCTGCATCCACCCGCTTTACAGTATCGGCCACCGCCGTGCCGGGTACTGCAGCCCCGTACGTGGTGGCGCCCACGAGTACGTTGTCGATAACCTCTTTGGTCACCAGCGGGCGCGCAGCATCGTGAACCAGTACTATCTCCACGTCATCAGGCAGGGCATAGAGGCCATTTCGCACCGAGTCGCAGCGAGTGTCCCCACCGGCGACTACGTTCCGCACCTTCTCGAACTGTTGCAGTCCCTGCTCCACCTGTCCAACTTCCGTGGCCGAGGCGACAATAACGATGACATCAACATCAGGATGAGAATTGAAGGCTGCCACTGATCTATGGAGGAGTGACAGCCCATCTAGTTCCGTCCAGATTTTGTTAAACCCAGCGTTAAATCTTCTTGCTTGTCCTGCTGCGGGAATAATCACCCCTACGCGCGCCAGCTGCGGGTTGCCCGTCAAACCGTTGCTGCTGGTTTCGGGCGGAAGCGTTGTCACTACCGTAGCTCTCCTCTTCTGTGCTAGATCGTGCAAAAATCATCTTGCCCTGCGCGGTTTGTAACACGCTGGTCACCACTACCCGCTGGGTTGTATTCATGAACCGCGCGCCATCTTCTACAACGATCATGGTACCGTCGTCTAGATAGGCAACGCCCTGTTCAGGGTCCTTGCCCTCCCTCACAATGCCAACCATCATGGTCTCACCGGGGAGGACCACAGGCTTTAGCGCGTTTGCAAGCTCGTTCACATTAAGCACCTGAACTCCCTGAAGTGCCGCTACTTTATTCAGATTGAAGTCGTTAGTAACAATGATGCCATCCAGTGCACGCGCGAGCTTCACCAGTTTGGTGTCAACTTCATCGTTCAGAGCGCTTTTGTCAAGCGACTTGTCCCATGTGCGCACAACGAGTGGCAGCTCTTTTTGCATGGTGTTTAGAATGTCTAGGCCGCGTCTTCCACGAGCGCGTTTCAAGCCGTCAGCTGAATCCGCAATGTGTTGCAGTTCCTCTAGCACAAAGCCGGGAATGTACAGTGTACCCTCCAGAAAACCTGTGCGGCATACATCGGCTATACGGCCATCAATGATTACATTGGTGTCTAGTATCTTGCAGTTGAGTGTGGGGTTTTCCTCCACGTCCTCCGCTTTTACTGGCCCCCAAATGGGTATCTCATTCTTCATGCCAAGGGTTGCCCTAACACCCAGATAGATGAACGCCACGCTTAATAAAATGCTGAGGGTAATACCCGGCCAGCCAGCCCTGGATAGGAAGATGATGAATACTAGAGAGATGAGCACCCCAATGATTGTGCCAAGAATGACCGCTATCTTGTCACGGGAAGACATCTGATCGAGCGCATTCCCCGCCTCTACCAGCTTTTGAGCGGAAACCTGCCCTATGATACTGCCAATAAGCAAGCCGATCACGCAAAACGCCAATACCAGATAGTACATGTACGCCGGCAGCGCGTGCTGCATGTCTTTGAACGGTGTTAAGAATACGGGAACTGTTTTGGATGTTATAAAATACTCTCGAAGGGCCAATCCAACAAACAACCCAATTAGACCCATACCCAGCGTAACAATAATACTGAAGACCGGCTTAAATCCCCGTTGAAAAAATCGCATAATTATCAATACGCTCCAGCTTCTACTATGACGAAGGCCCATCTTGGGTCGCAACAACGATAAAGACGTACCTTAACGTTCGTTGTTGCAGAGAATTTGCGGAAGTGCACGAAACAACTTTTCGCCCGGACCTCCATCCCTTTATACCGACTAAGTATACCCTGCCAGTTCACGGCTGCCCCCGAAAACTACGGGGCGAACGCAGGCCCGTCATCGTTGGTTATGGATACAAAGGCTATGAGAGCAAGCGTATTTCACTTTCCAGCGCTCGTTAGTTTGATTATCATGGTTATGGTGAAACGGAAGCAAAAACAAAAACCCCCTCGCAGCTTCTTGATGAAGAGCAAGGGGGCAGTATGTCTGTAGCCAACAACCTAGCTGGCTACGGGCTGAGCGATGCTTCCAATTTAGCGAGTGCCTAGCAGTAGGTCAATCGTCAGCTGATCTAGTCGTTCGTAGCTGTAGCCCCGTCGACCTAACTTTTCTCGGTCGAAATCGGCCGCGGCAATGCGCTGCTGGCTTGCCGGTGAATACTTTGCCACGGCGTCAGCGTAGCCCTCAGCATCCGAATGCACGTCCTTAAGAATAGCCTGAATTTCGGTATCCGCGTTGAACTGCCTTGCCTTCTCTTTCAGGACAAGGTATGTTCGCATGCATCCCCGCGCAAAATCCCACACACC
>JAJYCW010000179.1 GCA_021777995.1 bacterium | reverse complement strand
CAGGCTGTATTCATGCAGCCCCAGTAGAAACTCTGCAGGTAAAATTACCTGCACATCATCCACTCTTAACTGTTCGTTCTTACCACCTATGACGTGGAGAAAGTGAAGGCACAAAAAGGATGGTTGACCAGACATCGCCCGCCGAAGAGCCGACAAACATTTCAGAGCAATCGGAAGAGAAGAAACTGGGGAGACAGAGCGACAGAATGCCTCGTCGTCTCCAAACGTGGGTAAAGGCGTAACACGCCGTGGCTTTCTTCAGAATGCAGGCGGCGGGTGCAACAGCATGCTGATACGGCGCAAGAGCAGCACGGATGACGAGTACCACCACGAGGACCCGTTGGGTATGTTCGGTGTACTTACTGACGCCTCAGGAAATGTACTGCGCAATTACGTGTACGATGCCTTTTCTGGTGCGCCTTACAAGCGACAGTATGTAGGCGAGAGTTTCCCGTCGCAAAGCAACCACACTGGTAGCTGCCAGTCGGCGCTCAGCGAGCCAGGCATAACCACCGGCAGCGGTGGTCGTGGGTTGGTGGTACCCAGCCGAGGCTTCCAGGTGATGGGCAACAAGCCAGCACCTGCGAAGAAACAGGCCTACAAAGTCGATTGGTACAAGGATTGCATGGACACCTGTAAGAGCGACTACAATGACGATAAGCAGATAGACCTAAGAGAGCTAGCATTTCTTTCAGGAATGTGTCTTGGTAGCTCAGGAACAGACCTATTCGCCTGTGGTGCTGCATGCTAATATTATTGGAGCTGGCAATCCTTAACAGGCAGGACGCCCATTGCTGAACAAATTGCCTTCAATGTAAATTAAAATCGGCTGGGCGACCTCAAATGCCCGGGGTTACGCCATGCGACGACCATTGGCAACAACACGGCAAATTCGGTATGTAGTATTGATACTTGAGGAGCTCGACAAGGCGTGTGATAGTTTGTGGGTGTGACAGTCAAGATTGCATGCCTTGTTACCGCATTGGCGCTTGCCGTCGGCAATGAGTTTATAAATGAAGGCTATTGAAAGGTAGGATCGAATGATTGAACGCATGCGCCGAAAGCTCCGGCCAGAACAAAATTCCGGCTCAGATAAGGAAAAATCTCAATTATCCCTGCCAAAAGAAGCATCTGAGATAATTCGCTTTCTCGATGTCTGTGATTTTGATCATTTGCCGCCTGTTGAGTGCGCGGATGCGGCACTTACGTTGAATGAGAGGTATCTCGACTTGTCGGCACGCAAGCGCAAGTACAAGCTTACCGTGTATATTTCATATGGGTTACGTTTGTTCGCTTTACTAGCGTTTATTTTATACATATTTTTGATTGACGGCCGAATGGATAATCTGCCCCGTGTGTTTGGCACATGGCAGTCAAACCTTCTTTTGGCATGTTTTGAGGTGGGCGGTGTAGGCGGCGCAATGTTAGAAAGTAGGTGCCAAAAACTGATCAATGATGAACAAACACTGCAAGCTGAGAATATGTTGGTAAATCTATTGTTCCGCTTGCACAGTGTCAATGGGCTTTCGGCAATGGTTCAAGGGCTCTATAGCGACCCACTTCTTACGAGACGAGAGATGTGGAATCAGCTGCCCTCGAACCCCTACGCAGTTCTTTCGGACGTTTTGTTACATGCATGTAGGTCCCAATGCGAGCCGTTAGCCGCACGGCACAGTAGGATGCTAAGTGAACTTGCACAGTCTTGCGACTCAGTAGGTCTTCGCGGAACTAACAACTTTGTTTCAAGGGTGCTGGACTATTTTGAAGCAAATCCCTACGGTAACGCACTGAACGCCAAAAACCTAACCCGTAAATTGAAGTATACAAAAAATCGTGACCGTGCGTGCAAATTATGGCAGGAAATTCAGGTACTTGAACACGATAGGGCGTTACTCCTTCGTAAAGCCAGTGAGGTTTCGGACGAAAATACATTAGTTCATGTCGGTTACGATTGCATTGATGAACCGATACATGGCAGCGCCGAGGCCACTGCTCAGACTCAGGTCTTGAAGCCGTGAACTCTGTCTCGGTGATAACCAACGGCGTCACCGTGCATGACGGCACCTACAGCTACGACAACGGCGGCAGGTTGAGCCAGGTGATAGACAGCGCCACCAACCTTACCGAAGAGTACACCTGGAACGCCGATAACACGCTGGCAACCATGCCTGGCCCCAGCTACACGCGCGAGTTTGGTTACAATGAAGAGTCGCAGCTGCTTAGCATCTCGCACAGCGGCACGCTCGCTTACCAGTATGCATACGGTGCCGATGGCAACAGGAGCGGTGCTGAGCAGTAACGTGCACGACGCGTTTATGGCTCGGCAGTAGGATGCGGTACCAAGCAAGCACCCGGCGAAGTGCTACATCGCGATGAGCGAGCCAGGCATACTCACCGGCAGCGGTGGGCGTGGCGTGGTGGTACCCAGCCGCGGGTTCCAGGTGACGGGCAAGAAGCCAGCACCGGTTAAGAAGCAACCTTGTAAGAAGAAGGCACCAGGTGGCGGGAACAGTGGGAATGGTCACGTTCCTTGGTGGCTGAATTGTCTTGGAAGGGCTGGTTACTGGGGCGGCGTAGGAATGTATGGTGGTGCCTGGGGTTTAGACCTAAACGCTGGTTGTCTGCTTTGCCTCGGAGGTGCTGCACTTGGATGCGCCCTTAATCCTGTGGTGTTTTGTGCTCCACTAGTAGATGGCTGTGCAGATTATTGCGTGAGAAAGTGTTGCAAACGTTATTAAGTTGGGCGGTAGGCTATTTAGGTGCGTTCCTTGAATGCCTAGCCCATCATGAAGGGATTTCTTGGATATGATGTGATTTTGAATTCAAGGGCAGTAGTTGGTTGACAAAAAAGCGACGTCTGTTAGATGAGGCGTCGCTATCCATTGACGATGCGCGCTTAGAGGTATACCTGTAGTTACTGTGAGTCAACGTAATTACTGTGAACGATGGTTTTAAGCACCTGCCTCGTTGTAATGGTGAGAGACGCAGAGATTTTGCAAAGTACGTAGTATCACGGCTCGGGAATATCACGAACAACCTATCGAACCCTTCAACCTTAGGGAAGCACATTCAGGTTTTGCGGCAAATCTGCCCGCGGATTAGGTTTTACATCCAGAATTTAATGGCAGATTTAAAACCGATCAAATAAGGTGACGATCTCCAGGAAAGTTCTGTCGATCGGGCTGTCGCACTAATACTTGTTCCGATCCCAACGTAAAACCAACAAGTGGTTGTTATGAACTCTACACACAAATGCCACACTTGGAGTGGTACGTCCGGCTGGCAACGGCTTTTGGTGTACGAAGAACAACCTGCGTGTGCGTCCAAACTAGCGCCGGTGTTCTATTGCAGCGCATACCTGTTCGATTATCGGCGGCCTGGTTACTATGAATAGTCACCCAATAGTAAATGGGCAAGGGTTGTATGAAAAGCAACTTCTTTGGAAATACATTTATGAATAGACGTGAAGAACTCACCGCGAAAGATCCCGAGGGGGTGGATTTGCTCAAGCTGCGGTTGCCAGATAGTAGTGTTGCAACGATTTTCAGGATATGGTCCATTTTTTGGCTTTCGGCGTTTGCATCACATCCGGCGCAAGCAGGAATCCTGTGGTTGGAGGTATGGCCCATTCTTGTCGCGAGTTACGTCTTGTTGGTAGTAATATACCGACGAAGGATATCGACGAGCCCCCTAACTGGAATGCAGAATAAGGTGCAACTAAACAGGCTTCGGGCAGCAAGAATTCGGTTTGAAATCCTATTCGACCTCTTTTTGTTTGTTGCCTTTACGCTATTGCACAATGACCGTATTTATACGCTTGCAAGTCATTGGCCGGGCAGCCTACTGGTACTTGGGCTCGTCTTCGGGTCGTATATAAATTTTGCGGAGCGTGTCTCGGGATTGTCCGTTGAAATGCGCAAAATTGAGTCCATCTCCTCAAGTTCTCGTGCGTCGAATATGGATCATGATTGTCGTGAACAGCTGACAAAGTTGTAAATTGGATGGATCAGTCCTCGCAGGTGGAAACCTACCTACGTTCTTATGGTAGCTCCAAGGCACTGCTCTGGTGTTGCACTTCCTATAGTATCTGTGCGTGGGCTTCGGTCTATGGGAGATGTTGGCAGCCGAACCAGAGTTTTAGTTCGTCATCTATAGTCTGCCTCCTCCGATGGTTTGCCTAAGATCTCGCAAGGAATCACCGGATGGAAGTCTTTGCGCTTAGGCTTCGCGCGAAGTCTCAACTCCTATGCACTCCGTAATATATAGGTATTCACTTTCCCAAATACAGTGAAAGACTGCTGGCATACCACGGTCGACATGTTTGACAGATCTGGTTTGGGCTCTCATTGTGCGCCGGCGGTGATGATTGCCCATGAAGGGAGAGCCAAGAACATCCATTGCACACTTTACCGCAATAGTATCCCCATGGCACACAAGCTTTACACTTGTGGTTCAGCACCTTGTGCGCCGTCCCAGGCACGATGTTTGTTACAGGTTCAATTACCTTGGCCACTGAAGTCACCCAAGCACCTAACCGCATATTGCCTGTACCCATCGAGCACCTCAGGGAGCCATCGACCCCATCAAGAGGTCTTCAAACAGCAGGTTAACGTGTTGCCCTGCCTCGTGAAGTTGTGGCGATGAAACACCTGGTCATGTGACCACGGCCGAGCATGAGAGTCGAACAAGCGACTTCGTATCGCGCCGCTGCAAGGCGGGGCGTCTTGCCACAGATCGTCGTTACCCAGTTAGCGTTGGCGCTCACGTGGCGTGACCTCACCCCGGTCGCTGTCGCGCTCAACCCTCTCCCGGGCACTCGCTACGCTCGTTGAGCGAGGGGTGCAGAGGGGCTTGTTGGTGCTGCTTACAGTGAGCAACGTTGCGCCTCCGTGCCCCTCTCCCGAAGGAGCGCTAGCGACTGGTAGGGAGAGGGGAATGACCGCAGGTCATGGGGTGAGGTTCCGGGCGCGAGGGGTGCCGAGGGGCTGACTAGTGCTGCTCACGGTGAGCGTCGTTGTTGCATTG
>JAJYCW010000061.1 GCA_021777995.1 bacterium | reverse complement strand
TGGCTTGCGCAATAGGATGGCGGTAAAATGCAAAAAGGCTAGCTCGGTTGACTGCCACTAGCCTATCGATGATGGTTGTGGGGGCACTCCGATGGATGAGCCTATTATCGCAAAACATGGCGCGTACAGTTCGCAAGGCGGAAGGGAATGTGGCAGGCTTTCCCGAAATTACCGCCAACGGGGGCAAAACTGACAGCCGCCGGCGGATGGACATAAATGGACATAAATGGACGGCGGCAGGATAGGCAGAACATGGGCGCATGGGTGGCTTGCGCGATAGGATGGCGGTAAAATGCAAAAAGGCTAGCTCGGTTGACTGCCACTAGCCTATCGATGATGGTTGTGGGGGTAAGCCCAATGGATGAGCCTATTATCGCAAAACATGGTGGGTACCGCTCGCTAAAGAGTTTTCATGTGGCGCAACTTGTGTACGACGTAACCGTTCTCTTTTGCCGTAGTTACGTTCCGTTGAAGAGCCGCACGCACGATCAGATGGTGCAGGCAGCGCGCAGCGGCGTGCAAAACATTGCGGAGGGTAGCCAGGCTGCCGGCACGTCAAGGTCAACGGAGCTAAAACTTACCAACGTTGCGCGTGCCAGCCTGGAGGAACTCAAGCTAGACTACGAAGATTTCCTGCGACAGAATAACCTGGCAGTTTGGGCCGACGAGGACCCACGGCTCAGTCGTCTAATTGCCGCTCGCCCGGCCTACTCCGCTGCCGTTGGCGTTTGGGCGCGTAGCGTTCGCAAGGCGGAAGGGAATGTGGCAGGCTTTCCCGAAATTACCGCCAATGGGGCCCTCACGCTAATACGGGTGGCCTGTTCCTTGCTGGGCAGGCAGATACGCTCGCAGGCGGCCGCATTCGAAACCGATGGCGGCATCACCGAGAGGCTGTACTACGCCAGGCAAAAGGCAAAGCGTAACCGCACTCGCGAGCAGGGCTAGCAATACCTCAAACAGCACATAGGGGGCTAGGGCGGCCCGTCCAATTAAGTCCAATTAAGTCCATTTGTGTCCATGGCCGAGTTGGCCGCACTCTACGCGTTCGGAATTGCAACCTGGCTAACAATTGGTACGTGTGCGGTGAAGACACGGGCAATCGGTAACCTGTTGCCAGTTGTTTCGTTCTCTATGACCGGGCAAAGACAACTTTTTTAAGAGGCTGCTGGTTTGTCGGCAGGATTACGGTTTCATTGGGTCTAACAAATAGGTAGGGTAGCCTCTTATAATTCGTGGCTGCCAACTTATTCAGTAAGGACCAACCAATGGCCGACCCAAACAAGATTGGTGTAGCTCTCTTATCGTTCGCGCACGTTCACGCGGACGGATATGCACAACAGGCGGCGAGTATTCCCGACCTCGAGATCGTAGCGATATGGGATGAGGATCCGCAGCGCGGCCGCGATAAGGCGGAGCAGCGGGGCGTACCCTTCTATGAGGACCTCAATGCGGTGCTCGCGCTTGAGGAAGTGCAGGGTGTCATCTGCAGCGCGCCTACCTCCATGCATCGCGAAATCCTGATCGCCGCAGCCCAGGCTGGCAAGCACATCTTTACCGAGAAGTCGCTCACGATCACGATTGAGGATGCAACCGATGTAATGAGGGCGGTGGAAGACGCCGGCATCAAGTTTATGATCTCACTGCCCTCCCGTGTCCGGCCAGAGATACTCTTTGCGAAACAGGTGCTGAACGATGGTCTGTTGGGGCAGGTAACTACCATGCGTGCGCGCATTGCTCATATGGCCGCCCTGGACCACTGGTTTCATGATGGCTCCGCCTGGTTTGCCGACGAGAAGCAGTCGGGTGGGGGAGCGTTCTTTGATCTGGGCTGTCACCGGGTGGATGTAATGCGATGGTTTCTGGGTGAACCCGTGACTGTCGTTGCGGTGAAACAGAACACCACGGAAGTATACGATATTGATGACAACATGGCCGCGATCGTGCGGTTTAGGAGCGGTGCGCTAGGTATTCTGGATGTTTCCTGGGTTCATCGCCACGGCCCAAATCCGCTGGAAATCTACGGTACGGAAGGTTTTCTCTCCATTGATGCGTCGCCTAATGGACCACGAATTCAACTCCAGAGTAATCGCGTGAACGCCGGGCACATGGAAGGGTACATTATTCCTACAAAACTGCCACAGGCTCTGCCATCGCTGATGGACCAGTGGGTATCTGCCATCAAGGACAACACTTCGTGCACAGTGAACATTTACGACGCCTGGGCACTGGTCCAGATGCTGGATAATTGCTACAAGGCCGCGCGGGAGGGACGGGAAATTCAGTTTTGACCGAGGTTCCAGAAATGTGGGAAAGAGTATATGCCGTTGTGCGACAGATTCCCACTGGAAAAGTTTTGAGTTACGGTGAACTTGCGCTCGCAGTTCCAGGAATTTCCTTAACGGCACGACAGGCCGGGCATATTATGCGATATGCGCCGCCGGATGTTCCCTGGCACAGAGTGGTTGGCTGGAACGGCGCGTTTCCTACGGGCAAGCGCTCGCCTGAAATACGAGCGGAGCAGATCGCCCGCCTGCGCGCGGAGGGAACGCCGTTTGTATCCGACGATCCACCACGGCTGAATATGGCATTGGCCGTGTGGTTGGGGGCGCAGGAATAGCCCAGTTAAGGTGAGCCTTGGACGATTAGTACCAATGAGGTAGATGAGGCCGGTGAGCAAAACGCTCACCGGCCTCATTTTACAATTAGTTCAAGTTTGTAGAGGATGTTGGCGAGCCACCGTCGCCTTTCATCGACTTATTGGTGGGATTGTAAACCTGCTCTGGTTTTTTGGGTTCGCCGTTATCCACCTCTGCGGTGATACTGGAGATCGCAAACGTGCCGCCTGCAGGATTGTCCTCCTGAGAGACATCCAGAACATCGTTACTGCCGATCACAGTGGTACCTCCGTCAAGTATCACCGACGGTAAGATTGAGAGGAGCGCTCCGTGATCATCAAAGGCCTGCACCTGGTAGGTCTGTGTGGAACCCGTAGTGGTTTGGGGCGTAATCGTGACTTTAGCCACGTTGGCCAGCTGGTAGCCAGCAGGGGGTAGCGTTGCCAGGACGTATGTTCCGCGCTGGTTGGCAAGCATAAAATCGAAATGCTGTTCCTGTAACGAGGAATCTGGAGGCTGTACTGTCATCGCTATCGGGCTGTTGACCGAGCCAGTCGGCAAGCCGTTCACTGCAAAGAAGCCCGTATTATCTGTCACCACGCGGTAGGTGAGCGGGCTGCTGCCCGGTGGAGTGGTAATGATCGTCACCACGGCATTTGGAACGATGGTATGCGAGCCGGTAGCCTGCACAACGGTGCCCTGAATTACCGAGCGACCGGGTGGAATGGAGCCACCGGTGAAGCTTGCCAGACCTGCACCACAGCCAGTTAAGAGAGAAGCTGCTACGGCAAGGGCACTGAGCCGATGGAACTTTTGAGATCGAACTGCTTTTTTGTGGAAATACAACACTGTGCAAATCTCCGGGCCGCGAATGGTAAACCTAGCTACCTGCATTCCAGGCTAAAAGCGGCGGCCAGCCGGTCTCTTCAAGAAAACTTTGTAATTGGCTCTCTTTGTTCTGCAAGGAATAGGCGTTTGCCAGGCGTTTATACAATCTGAAAAATGTATCGTTTTCTAGTACCGTATCTATTATGGATGCACCAATAAGTCCCTTCCGTCCCAGTTCAATGATCGCGATTGCCCTTTCAAGGACCTCCTGCTGGCGGGAAGCAGTCGTCTCCTCGTGACGGCAGAGCACCCACGTGGAATGCATCACCGCTTCACAATAGGTCGTGGCGTAGGCCATCTCTACAGCCAGCTCTAACTCACTGTTGGATACCGTTTCACCGGCAGATATACGGGCCGCGTTCTGTAACGAGGTGCCGTATGCAACCAGATGCCGCGCACCTAGTTTGTTTGCCGTTGCCAACATACGGTCGGCGTGATCCCGGGCGGCAGCATGATCACCACCTGCTTCACACAGCGCGCTCAACCTGCTTCTGGCTTCTGCTTCCGCCCGGTCTAAACGCATGGCCCGTGCCACTGAGAGCGCCTGATTAGCATGGTACAGTGCTTCGGTTTGTCGCTGGGCAATCCCCGTGTAGGCATCTGCAAGTCCCATCTGCGCGTAGAGCTCGGACAGCCTGTCACCTCGCGCCAATGCCGTGGCGAAGGCGTCCTTGGCAAGATTTAGAGCCGTTTCAAAGTCACCGACACATGCTCTGGAAATAGCCAGCCAGCCATTTGCCAGCGATTCCCGTCGTTGGTCCTGCACAAATCGAGCCAACTGCGACAGAGTGGCCAATCCTGTGATGGCATCCGCCCAGCGAGCTGTATGTACATCGCACCAGGCAATGTTAAATCTCGCCTCAAGAAACTGGTCTGCGCTACCCTGTGCCTCGGCTCTTGACGCGCAATCGACGGCTAGTTTGCGTGCATCGTCAAAATCACTGCCATCCATATAGACGTTGGTTCTGTTGGCGTTTACATATAACAGACCAATATTCGCCTCTTCTTCCGAGATGACGCCACCCTCTGCAGCCTCCTCAAGAAGCACCGCTGCCTCGTCAAAACGGTGCATGGCCTCTTTGTAGGCACCCTCCTGCTCATCCAGTGCGCCCACCGCGAGTAGCCCGCGCCACCTCACTGATGGGCCCTGCGAACTACCAGCCACCCACTCGAAATGCTCGCGAGCCGCGCTGTTAAAGCCCTGTGATAGAAGCGCATTGCCTAGATTTTGGCGGACTGCAGCGAGCATGCGAACATCGTTTGCCTGTACAGCATGTTCGCTTGCACGCTGAAATGCCGTTGCTGCACCGGGATAGTCACCAATTGCGAGGAGAGCGTTTCCCAGTCGTTCAAATGCCCGACCCTGCTCCATCGCCGTTCCTGCCTGCTGGGCGAGTGATACCAGGCGTTCACTGGTAGCCACAAGCGCTTTGTGGTTAGGAGCGGAGGCTTGTGCGTCTGCCAGCTCTTCCAGCGATCGAAGGCTCTCTTGTATACGGTGGGTAACGTCTACGGGGTCGGAGGCGGGGACGGATGTCTCGACAGGGGCGGCGTCATCATTGTAAAAGTGAGAAAGCTGCACTCCACATTTCGCAGCAATTTGCTGAAGGCGGTCTGGTTGCGCCAGAGTGCTGCCCGAAACATACTGGTAAATTAGAGCGCGTGAGCAGCCGATTTGCGCCGCCAGGTCTTCAATCGAAAGACCAGCACGCTCTACAGCGCTCTGGATGCGCAGCCCCTGTTCTCGGCGGCCCTGGCGGGTACTTAAGTCCATCAATTAGGTGACTCATCACTTGCCGTGGGGGGGCTAGGGAAATTCACGGACATAAAGGGAGTAAATTTCAAGTACCATTATAACATAAAATATAACCTTCACGCCATCACACCGGAGCCTTTTGGTAATATTTTGCGAAAAATTTGGAATTCGTATTCTTCCCTGTGAGTTTTGACGCAGAAAGGCCACGGTCAGTGCGCGTTGGATGGTGCCAGATGCCATCAGCCTTGACTATAGGTACTCAAGTAAAGTATACTTGTTCGGTTATTGGGAAGGTTAATATCTTCTCGCAGTTACTTTTGCTCGCCGTTCAGCCAGTCTGACGGGTAGCACGGGAGAAATTTTGGATGTACGCTATAGTTAAGACCGGCGGCAAGCAGTACCGCGTTACCGAAGGTGCTACGATCGTTGTAGAAAAACTGCAGGGTGAGCCTGAGACAGTTGTAAATCTTGCTGAAGTGCTCTGCGTTGATAATGATGGTGCACTGGTCGTGGGCAGGCCCACTGTTGAGGGCGCCACTGTTACCGCCACCATTGTTGAGCAGGGTAAGGGCAAGAAAATTAATGCAATTACCTTCAAGCCCAAGAAGGGCCTCCGTCGCCGCTATGGTCACCGGCAGCAACTCACCACGTTGCGAATTCAGAGCATTCAGTTAGCCTAGTAGAGCGACAAATTCACCGGAGATAGAAACATGGCACACAAGAAAGGTATGGGAAGCTCCCGCAACGGTCGGGATAGCAAACCTAAGTACCTTGGAGTTAAGGAATTTGGCGGCGAGACGGTAAAGCCCGGCTCCATTATCGTACGCCAGCGCGGTACACGGCTTCATCCTGGAAAGAACGTGGGGCTTGGCAAGGACTTTACTATCTTTTCTCTCATAGACGGTATTGTCAAGTTTGAGGGCAATGGCGAGAAGCGCAAAGTAAGCGTCTATCCTGCTCCTGTCGTCGAGATAATCGTGGAGCCGATTCCAGCCTCGTAACTGGAAAGCCAGCGGAGGTTTAAGGGAGGGAACTGCTTAATGTAGTTCCCTCCCTTTTTTACGCCAGCCTAATCGCTTTCTATTCCCAGCAACCGGTGCAGTGGTCCCTCTATCATCTTCAAACCCGCGTAACCTGCGGCCCTGCCTCGCATTGCGCCCGTTTCATCAAACAGGTAGTATGCCGGCCATAATTTGTTCTCGAACCGATCACCAATGGCGTGCTGGTTATCGATTGCAATGGGTTCAGTCATGTTCATGGCCTCAATATCCGCAGTAACCGCGCCAACATCTGTATCTGCCTCCTCGCGTGGCATGTGAATACCAATTACCTTGAGGCCCTTTGGAGCGTAAGTTTCACGCCATCCCTCGACGGTTGGCATGTTATCGTGGCATATCGGACAGCTTTTCGCAAAAAAGTGGATCAGCACGGGGCTTCCCAACAGTTCATCACGTGAGGTTTCGCCGTTAATCCAGCATTCCGCACCGGCGAGTTCAGGCAGTGGTGAACCAGATCTCAGTGGCATATTTATTTCCCTTTATTCATTGTTGTACTGCTTGTTCAAAGCTATTACAGTTTACACGCGACTGGCCGCGACAGTTCCTTTTGAAAGCGTGACGGTCCAGTCATTCAGCAGCCGTCCGGCTGCGCGTTAGTAGTTACCTTTTGCTTCGTGGTGCGGGCGACCGCCAGGAAGCGAACCGAAGAAAGTGAAAGCCCCCGGTGGTGATCCAGGGGCGAACCGACGAATGGCTTTTGACCGCGATAGTTCACTGTTCTCGAATGGTCGCGCTATTCAGTATGAGGGCTTCCACAGCGGCAGCTGTCTCCTGCCTAGCGCTTGAACGTTGCGCTGTAACCGAGACAACGGCGGTCTCGGGAGACAAGGTTTCCATTGCGCGCTGGGAGGCGCGTTGAGCTGGGATGCCATGCCACGATGTGTGATGGGGCAGTGACTCGCCCTTCATAAGGAGTGATAGGCTGCCAAGTGAGGACTCATCCTCCATCGTGGAACCGTAGAGTACTACCGATGTTTCGCCAAGTGAGCACCCTTTACCGACGGTTAGGTTATCGAGCTTCATTACACGGTCTTCAAACAGGTGGGTTTGAAGGGTTGCATTAAGGTTTATATCACTGGTGTCTTCCACGGTAACCAGGTCAAATTCACTAATGTGAACTGAGTCCATAAAGACGCACTTACCAATTCTCGTGCCAAACAGCCTCAGCAGCGGCAGAATAAAGGGCGTACCAGTCAGATTTCCAATTAGAGCAGGAACTGCAACATTTTCGTAGAGTGCGGTAATAAGCTCTGTGCGCCACACAAAGTTGCTCCAGAGTGGATGTTCGCCAGGTACATAGGTGCCGATAACCACCCACTTGGCGCATGAAACAGCCAGCACTACGGATAGCGCGATACCTAACCCAGCGAGAGGAGCGCCCAACAGCCATCCTGTTAGGGTGTCCTGCGCAATAAGCTGGCGAAGTACTTCGAACCAGATGCCCAGCCCGGCAAACATGAAAGTAGGCGGCAGCAGGATGCGGCATAATTCAATGGTACCACGCTGAATGTACAGCCATGGGGTTGGTTTATAGGTGCGCTCGGTGGGGAACTGTCGAGACTCCTGCCGCCGAGGCAGCACCATGGATGGTGATCCCAGCCATGACCTGTTCTCTACAATTTCGTCATGAGCCAGCGGAGGTACCGACATGCATCCTACGAGGCAACCTTCTGGTATCTCGTGCCCGGCAGGTATGAGAGCGCTGTTGCCAATAAACGTCTTGCATCCCACAGTGGTAGGCCGGATTTCGATGACGCCGCGGCGCACGGATACAGCGCCAATGGAAGCCGCATCTGCTACGAAACAGCCCTCACCAATCTCTAGCATGTCTGGTACGAGGTGTGCCGCAGTCGAAACCTCGGCGTGCCTGCCCACCTTAGCGCCCATAAGTCGGAGCCATGGCGGCAGATAGATCGTGGCATACAGTGCTTGGTTAAGCTGTAGGCTAAGCTGAACTATTCTGTCCTGGAACCAGCGCCTCAGTGCAAAGCGGCTGAGTGCAGGGTACCGTCCAGCGGGAGTGCTGCCGGTCGCTCGACTCAGCAGTGCAAGCATAAGCGGGAAGGCAATGGCCCAAATAACTGCGGATACCGGCGCCATTGCGCACGCTCCCAACACTCCATAGTTTTCAAAGGACCAATAGAGGAGCGCGACGGATGGCAACGATACGGTTAACAGAGCGATGTCGATAATCGTGAGCAGCGCAACGGCGATGAAGCTGAACTGTACGTACCTTATAACGGGGCTGCGATAGACTACGTCGTGCTGTTTGCTCCGTTCCTCGTCCCGTTTTGCAGGAGATCCGCTCCACCACTGGCCTTCGGGAACCCGTTGCCCGGCGGGCAGAAACGACTGATCATCCAGCGATCCCCGCGTTTCAACTGCGCTTCCTGGGGCTAGATTGGCGTTGTGACCCACATAGGCGTCCTGTCCAACGGTGGTATGATCGAGGATCAAGTAACCGTTCTCGACAACAGAACCCATCACATGCGCGTCAAATCCCACGGAGGCTCCGTTAGCGATAGTGATAAGGTCGTAGTTGTAGATGAATGAGGTGTCAATGTGTGCATTTAGCGCAACATTTGCTCCCATGGCCTTCAGGTAGAGAGGGTAGAGTGGGGTGCCGGTTAAGAAACCCACGCCCGCAAAGGCCTGCATACGTCTAACGAACCACCATCGCAAATAGTAGCTGGACCACAAGGGATATTTCCCTGCCTTGAACCTGCCTATTACTGTCCACTTTGCGACAATCGCCAGCAGCATGTTAAAGGGGAACAGGACCAGTGATGTCGCTATGAGGCCTATGAGCGGCCAGATGCGGCCCATTCCGGGGTCCTTGAGTACGAGTTCCAACAGGCGTACTGGCACACTCACTTCTAGTGCGACAAGAATTGCCATGAGGAGGAGCAAAACTCCCTGTACGGCGCCTGCTAGCCTATAATTCCATACTCTGTTAGTAGAGCGAGGTTGCTCCTCTTTAGGGCTGTGGTTGCACTCGAGACCATGCCGTTCTTCCAGCCGAGCTGCCAGTTTTCGCACCGTGGGGGCGGCGTAGACATCGGATACCGCTACGTCCTCGAAGCCACCCGAGCGTCGGAGGTCACTCACCACGATGGCTGCAAGCAAGGAGTGACCACCAAGATCCAGGAAGAAATCCGCCTCTGGGCTCATGGTAGGAGACTGGAATGCCCGACTCCAGCACTCGGCTATCACTGCCTCGGTAGGACTCATTAGGAACATGGCAGCATCGTCCCGAGTAATCACAGGGCGTGGAAGCCGTTTTCTGTCCACTTTACCACTGGCGAGCGTTGGTATCTCGGTGATGAGATCGACCGTAGCGGGTACCATGAAAGCAGGTAGCTTTACCCGGAGGGTTTCCTTTATCTGCTGCAGGTCGGGCGTGCAGTCTGGCCGTGTAGTGATGTACGCGGCAAGCTGCTCAACACCTGGTGCGTGTTCGATAAGCGACACCACGCCATTTGCTACACCATCCATGGAGCGCAGAACCGTTTCAATCTCCGTCAGCTCTATACGATAGCCTCTAAACTTTATCTGATCGTCCACACGACCCAGGAACCTTATATTGCCGTCCTCATCCCACGCCGTTAGGTCACCTGTTTTGTAGAGACGTTCGAAGCCAGTAGCCTGTGCAAACGGATTTGGGATAAACCGTGCATTTGTCAACTCTTCCCGCCCAACGTATCCACGAGCAATCCCTGCACCGCAAAGATGCAATTCGCCAGGCTGACCAATGTCCAGCGGATTGCCATTCTCGTCGAGGATGAGGGCGCCGTAGTTAGGGAGCGGCTTACCAATTGTCACTGGCTTTTGTGGATGACACTCTGCCCACGTTGCGATCACGGTTGCTTCCGTAGGACCGTAGGTGTTGAGGATTCGCAACGATGGCTTCCACCAGCGCGCTATAAGATCTGGAGGGCACGCCTCACCGCCAAGAATGAGCAGGCGAAGCGATTTTATATCGTCTTCCATCGCTGCGAGTAGCGTGGGTACACACGAGAGTATGGTGATGCGCCGCTCTGTAAGCTCTTTGCCAAGAGATGGACCTGACCGCATGAGCTCGCGGCTGCCGACCACAAGAGTTGCACCAGACCCAAAGGCGAGCCACACCTCTTCCACTGCGGCGTCAAACGCTACCGAGAAACCCTGAAGAACCCGGTCAGAGGAATGAGGTCGATAGATTTCAGCAGAAACCCTTACAAGGTTGCATGCGTTTCTGTGTTCAATTAGAACACCCTTTGGCCGCCCTGTTGAACCAGAGGTAAAGATGACGTAACAGGCTTCATGCCAGTGTAAATCCGTTAACAGTGAATCCGGGCGTACACTGCTGCTCATTGCAATCGCGGGTGCAGCTGTATCCAGACACACTGTTTTACAAGCAAATCCCGGGTAAGGTGCCATAGCAACCGTAGAAGTTACAAGGACAACTGCACCGCTATCCTGTAGGATCGCCGAAACACGTGTCTCTGGGTAATCTGGGTCGATGGGGACATATGCAGCGCCGCATTTTAATATTGCTAGTTGAGCGATGTAAACGTTGGCGCAGCGCTCCAGAAGGATAGCCGCGAACGTACCTGGGCCAACCCCTTGAAGACGTAAGTAGTGTGCCAACCGATTCGCTGCTGCTTCTACCTGTTGGTAGGTATATTGATACCCGTTGTCCTCAATAGCGACGTTGCCCGGATGCGTATCAGCGGTGTACTCGAAGATCTGATGCAAGAGTTCTGGCCGACAGAGAAGCGGATCAATGGTGCCGTTAAAGTGGAGGTTACTTAAATGATAAAATGTTGTAGTCATTGCGTCATCGTAGACGATAAATCCCTGCGAATGTTCAAAAATGCGAATTCTGGATTGAAATCAGTCTTATTGTACCCTTAACATTAATGCGAAGCGAGTAATTGTAACTATAAAGATTGTTGGCAGAATAAAACACAAACAGCATAATTACCGTAAAACTAACCTTACCTTTAAGCAAACAAACCATTTCAAATCCGCAATAGGAGAGGAGCCGACCAGAATCGAACTGGTGATCGCGGTTTTGCAGACCGCTCCCTTAGCCACTTGGGTACGGCTCCGATGTTTACGAAGGAAGGATCCGAAGCGGGAGACGAGGTTCGAACTCGCGACATCCAGCTTGGGAAGCTGGCGTTCCACCACTGAACTACTCCCGCGCTCCGTGGCACTATTATATGGTAACTCCAGCACAATTGTCAAGTATGCGAGATAAAGAGGGGATGCCGTAAGGTTCATCCAACGGCCAGTTTGGCCGGTACACACTTTTCAACAAATCTGTTATTAAATTTCACGATCACCACAAATGTTAAGTTGGTGGGTTGCGTCTGCTTTCCCAGGTTCACGGACAAAATTTCACGATAATTACATTAAAACAGATGAAATAATTGAATCTTACAACGAAAATAGCGGAGTAATTATACCATGACTAATAAAAGTCTAATGACTCGTGCGAAATAATTCACATTCCGCTCGAAATATCATCACGACAAAGGTGTTTGATAGTACTCTAATACATTGTGAATTCTCTGGCAATACGTCAAGATTTCAACTGCGGCTGTGGACAGACCATAGTAGACAGTTGACTTCGCTGCAGTAGTGCCACCAGAACCTAAGCAAGCCAGTTTGTGCCCTTTTCATACACTACCTACGACAGGAATTGCACCAAGCAACATGAGAACGGACGAATGGTTAGAACAACGGTTTCAAACTCTGCTGCGGCGTCATTTCTATGATGTGAACCTCGTAAATCCGGTTGACGTAAGTTACGGTATTCGTGCTCGTCGTCGTCTAGGTTCTATCGCTTTGGCAAATGGGCGGTCGGTGATCCGAATTAACCGCCTGCTTGCCGAACAGGCAGTACCAGTTTATGTGGTAGATGCGACATTGGGCCATGAGATGGCGCACTATGTACATGGTTTTGGATCAACCCTTCCACGGCGATACAGGCACGCTCACCGAGGTTCTGTGGTTGATATTGAAATGGACAACCGCGGCATGCAGGAAATCCGACTGCAGGCACACATATGGGTGGAAGAAAACTGGGGCTCGTTTTATGTTGACGAGTGCGGAGACCTTAGCGCCAAAAAACAGATGCGTGAGTCACATAGGAGGTTGTGCTGGGAGACCTGGATGGCGCAGTGCAATAGGCGATCCATTGCTGAGATCGAGGCGAGGCATACCGTTATACTTCGTCAGCTTAACTCGTCTAACCCTCCAGGGTATCGGTTAGACTGGCTGGTTGCCGGCCCCAGGCATACCGCCTTGTCGTATTATTACGATAACGAAGGTGTCCTTCGGTTTCACGGTTTGCTCGCTGATAGGCGTATCAGCAACTCTGTAGTCGACTTTGAGGTGGCATACTGGCAGGTTCGGCGCATCGTAGGGGCCGACTGGTCAAAAATCCGCGCGTACATGCTTCACCACGGACTAGAGTCAACCTTGGAAGAGGCCATTTCCTGGCGCCAACGCGTGTGGACAGTGTTTCGTAAGCGGCACGTGGATGAGGTATTTCAGATTGCTGAACAGTGCTGAGCTAGGACCTGTTTATAGACACGGAGGACGCCTTCTGCCATCGTATCCGGCGTGTAAAGTCCGGCACGCTCCAGGCCGCGCTGCCCCATACGATACCGTAGTGGAGCATCACGCAAGAGCGATTCGATCGCATCGGCAAACGCTTCGTGAGAGAAGGCGGTGAGTCTTCCAGTCTCGTGATCTACCACCAGCTCGCGAGGTCCACCATGGGCAACTGCAACGCAAGGCAGTCCTGCCGCCATCGCTTCAACGATTGTGAGGCCCTGCGTCTCTTCAGGCGACGAGAGGACAAATATGTCGGCAGCTGCGTACCATGCGCCAATGGAATTAAAAGGCTGTTCCCCCGCAAAGTAGATTCGATCTTCCACATGGAGTTCGGCGGCAAGCTCCTGCAGCCGATGTCGTCGCTGACCGTCCCCCACAATTGCAACCTTGAATTCCGCAATCTCAGGGGGGAGATTTCGCTTCGTGAGCAACGCTACTGCCCTGATGAGCAGGTCTACGCGCTTCTCTGGGCCAAGCCGACTTACCTGTAACAGCAACGGTGCAGCGTCATCCATGTGAATCATGGATCGAAGCCGTATGCGAGCATCCGCGGGCGCGCTCATTGGCGCAACTCCACTTGGAATCACCTCAAAGTTTGCGAACACGCCGTCTTCAGTAAGCGCAGTGCGAGTATGGTTGGAAGGCACGATGACACAGTCTGCTCGTGCACAAAACCTGCGTACGTGGTTGCGCATTGCCTTTGGCCCAACTTTACGCACCAGTTGTGAGCGCGACAGCTCGATCATATCATCATAAAGTGTGTGGGCTGTATAAACCATCGGCAGCTTGTGCCGTTTTGCCAACTCTGCGCCAAGTTTGCCAACGGTGAAAGGATGATGACAATGGATCAGGTCGACATTCAGCTCGCGAAAATCTATATCGGGCCGCGAAAACGGTCGAGCCCAGTGATACGGGTGGCGCGGAAACGGCAGATCCGGCAGGCGGAATACGAGTTCGTCATCGCTGGGGTGTGGCTGTCCTGCAGCAAACAGGTAAACGGTGTGACCTCGCTTCATTAGCGCGGAGCGTAGTGTGGTTAACGATGTTACAACTCCATTGGTTACCGGAGCGTAGCATTCGCTAAAAAATGCAATTTTCATGCTGGTATTCCGCTCACGTGCTCTGGTTGCCTGCAGCGCGCTATGTCTGACGCTCAGCCATAGCTTTGGCGTTCACAACTACGTAATTTTCAGCCCGGTGCAATAACATGCCTAGCCGGCCCGTTACGCCGCGTTCCGAGCGAAGGATTAGAATACGTTGGTTCATTCGATGTTCACTGCACCAATGATATTTATAGGGCTCATGCCCCCGAAGAAAATCGAACTCCCGGCAGCCCTCTTGTATAGCCTGCTTAACTGCGGCAGCCGTCACCAGCATGCCAGGACTGTATTTGCCGTATTCCAGGCTGAAGCCTCCCAGGTAATAAAACGTGCGCCCGTTAAGGGCGTAGCAGTAGAGTGCTCCTATGGCGCGGCCGTTTGCTTCTAATATGTGAAGTCGTAACCAGCCATTTTTCAGGAACCTTGCTGCAGATCGTCGGTGTAGCGACTGAACCTTGTCTAATGCAAGTGCCCCTGGGAGACTTCGCGCCCGCCATCGCTTCTGATGAAGTTCAAAAAGAGTGGTTAAATCCCGCTCTAGAGTTTCCTCAGTGGCAATGCGGTACTGTGTACCACCCACTTCGCGACCAAGAAGACGATCGTAATAACCTAAATTATATCTAAACTTTTTGGAAAACGTTGCCGTGAGATCTGTCCAGCTTCCGGGCAGCGGAAGGTAAGGACATGGCTCAAGGGGTGCTACCGAACAGCATTCGGCCACCTGTGACGCACAATTTACCATCTGCGCTCTTTCGGGGAGTTGCTGAAGGTCCGCAACATCCCACGAACGGGTACCCTCGCTCAGGTGCTCAAGGAGCAGGCTGCAAACTTCCTCCTCATAGTCTGGTAGTGCCAAGGGCTTGAGATAATCGCTTGGGCCTGTGCCCACCCACGACAGTCGGCGAAGGGGTGTACCCAGATATGGCGAGACGCAGAACGGAGCCAGGCCCACCAAATCGCCAGTAGAGTTATGGAACAGTACGAGGTGAAGGCGACGCCGCGTGCCGTAAAGGGACCACCAGGTATCATTCCACTCCCACGTTTGCCACGGTGTAGCCGTTGTGCACCTACTTTGCAGCGAGGTCCACTCGTTTTGTAGATCATGAATGGCGCCGTGGCCGGCAACTGTGCTAATCCTCAAATGACACATCCCACATTAAAAAGTCTGACGTTCTCAAACTAAATCTGATTTGGGATTATAGTCTTTATGATATTGGAGTGTCAAGTTAGGGATCGAACTGTCTACGCAAATAACCACCGCTTATAAGTTGCCATGAACTCGTTTTAACAGAGCTCCCCTTCGTGGCACATGATTGGTATAGGATAGGTACATTCAGGTAGAGAGACAACAATCACGTGTTATCCAAAAGAAGACTGGAAGGAAATTGACGGTGGCGACGATAACAGTATCCTTCAGTACGCAGCAAAGGTGCCTTGCAGTAACCGCAAGGAATTCAGCGTGCTAATACAGATGATGGGAAACCACTCATGAGCGAGCCGACCGTTTTTTTGACGAATGAGCAGGTAGAGTTCTACCACCGCGAGGGTTATCTTGTCATAGATAACGTTGCCCCTTTACAGGAAATAGCGCGAATGAGGGAGATTTACGATGACCTGTTCGCGAATCGGGTGGGGCGTCAGGAGGGAAACCAGTTTGACCTTGCTGGTACCGACGACGACGATGAGGAGGCGAGTCTACCGCAAATACTGGGACCGTCGCGGTATGCACCAGAGTTAAAGCAGGCGCAGTGTGTCACAAATGCGCTGGCAATAGCCAAGCAGCTCCTTGGTGCCGAGGCAGCTAGTACGGGCGATCATGCAATCCTAAAGCCACCCTTTCACGGAGCATCTACGCCATGGCACCAGGACGAGGCATACTGGTCACCAGATTGGGATTATAACAGCTTTAGCCTATGGCTGCCGCTGCAAGATGCAACAGTTGAAAATGGCTGCCTGCAGTTCGTACCGCGAAGTCACAAGCTCGATGTCCTTCCTCATCACAGTATCAATAATGATCCACGAATTCACGGCTTAGAAGTGGATGACGCGGACCTGACTACGGTGGTGGCCTGCCCGATTAGAGCAGGGAGTTGTACTGTGCATCATAATCGCACGCTGCATTATGCGGGACCCAATAACTCTCCAACTCCGCGACGCGCCTATATCATGGGGTTCAGCTGTCCCGGTGTACGCCGCACAATCCCGCGCACATTTCCTTGGAACGAGGCTAAGCAGACTCCTCGCCAGGAGCGGGCTGCCCGGGCCGTTGCTTCTGTTGAGAGCCTGCCTTGATGCTAAGCTCCCCGCATGCTGCAACCCATGTGGAGACAACCGTTGCCGATCCCAATGCGAAAACTACTGTTACAACTCCAGAATCTTTGGTGATAAGTGCAGCAGCCATAGTCCATAATAGCGCTCGCCAGCTGAGCGCTATATCTGGATAGTCAGTAACCACTTCCCGTAGTCGGTTTTTGAAAATCATCCATACAACGGCGGTTGATGCTGCCGTTATGGCAGCGGCGATCAGGAGCCAGTGGGAGACCGACAGAGCAAGATTCATCTCGATCTTGCGCACAATAATCTGCCACAAGTAAGACGGTCCGCGTGGTCCTGCGGCTGATACCAGTGCTGCACCAGCATGCGAAACGTCTGGACCACCCAACCAGGCGTCTGCCGCAGCAAATACAAAAGCAAGCGCAAAGCCTATAATTAAACTCGCAACAAACGATATAAAATTGAATGGTCGCCTGTTGGACGGAAGTAATAGTGCGGTGGCTGCAACCGAGCAAACAACAAGGCTTCCCGCATTGGCACCCCAACCGGGCCACCCCAGCGCGGCAAGCAAACTGGCAAAAGCAACTCCGAGCTTTAGGTTTTTATGTTGTTCCTGGCTAAGTGCGAGGCTGGCAAGTGGAAACATAACCATCCCCAAAACGACTCCAAGGTATTCGTTTCCAACGCCATAGTATCGAATTCCACTGAGCGCATACCCACCAAGCAGTGCATTCTTTACGAGAGTACCACCGGTTACCAGGTCGGAGATCAGGACCAAAAGGAATAACGCTGTAGTCACTGTTGTTCCAGCATATTGCGTCATAGCTGCAATAACGGTGGCCACCATTCCGGTTACACACATAATGGCGGCGATTTCCAGTCCGTAGCCAGCAAGGGTATGAGGGCGAAGCACTGGTGCAATAAGGAGCGCCAGGGGCAGGGCTTGTGCGCTGAGGAGTGACCAGCTTGTGAGCTGCCATTTAGCCTTGCCTGTTGACTGAAGGAACAGGCAGAGTGACACAACAGCTAGGCTGATGAGAGCGAGTGGAACCATGATGGCTACGCTGCCGGCGCCATTGAGAAGTGCGAGCCGGTCCATACACCGCAGGTAACCCACTGTGTCTGCTGAAACTCTATTAGATACTGCTTCAAGAGGACGCCCTGTCATATCACTCGGAACATTAAGGCCCAACAAGTGCAGCACCGTAGGTTCTACATCGGTGTCGGACGCCAGGCCGCGGGTGCGGGTAGTGGGAGAGTAGAGGATGCCTGGGTGGAAGGAAGTTCCGTTGAGAACCAGCAATGTGAGGCGTTTCCACTGTGCTGGCAATGGTACCACCGGTGTCGCGGTGAGACCTAGTAGGACAACATTACACGACTCGCTCATGTCACCTGATTGGTGAAGAAGTTCAGCGGCGAGTGTTGGACCGGAAATACCTTCTTTGGAACCTGGCGAAGCGGCGCTCACAACTGTGAGTCCCGGCGGACCAGTCAAAATACTAGCAGCAACCGCGTTAGGCGAGGAGGTGGAATTCGAAAGAATCGTACCCGTAACAACTCCGTGGCCGTCCTCTGCCAACGTCGCAACGTACCGGCTGAATACCCTGTCCCGTGTCACGGTACAGAACCGAACCGTAAGTACGGAGCGCCGTGCGGCTAGAAGAGCACCGGGAAGCTTTGCCGCAAGGTGATCATGCTCAAGTAGCGCGAATTGCGGGCAGACCATCTTGTCGCTGTGCACGGGGATATTATAGCCCGTGCGACGGCAATAAATGACCTCCGCTGCAGAACTGTGCCGGGGGTACTGTTCTCCTTGAAGGAAAATACCATGAAAATTCGCAGGCATTTTTGCTGGTGATCCTGCGGCTACCGTGAAGAGTACTCGGTTCCAGGTGCGGCTTATAGGCGTGGCTGTGTTTACCAGCGCGGCACTGCCCTCGCGTACCAGTTCGCGAAGCGCTTGTCCCTGTGCCCCCGCAAGGTCGCTGACATCCATGCGCTTGCATAGTATAAAAACGACGTGCGATGGAGGGGGGGGCGGGGTAGTTTGCGCATCGGTGGCGAGAGCGGTGAAAATTAATACCGCTAATAGCGCAGTGATCCCTAACCCAGCAATAAGGTACTTAACGGGGAGACTCCTGCTTAGCGTACTCGACGGAAATGACCGACGAAAACCCGCCACGTATGTTGAAATTGCCGGTCACTTTCATCTTTCGAGGCCGGCAGGCTAGAACAAGGTCGTCCAGTATCTGGTTGGTTACTGCTTCATAAAAGATGCCCTGGTTACGATATGCCTGCAGGTAGAACTTCAAAGCCTTTAGTTCGAGACAGGTGTCGCCAGCGGTATATTCGATGTCGATGGTCGCAAAATCTGGTTGACCAGTTTTAGGGCATACAGACGTAAATTCATGGCATGTGTGCGTGATCAGATAATCACGATCTGGTCTGGGGTTGGGAAACGTCTCTAGAAGATCACTTTGGGAACCGGCACTCATTTATTCACTCCTTTTGGGGCAAACGGGGTGCGCGCACTTCTGCGGCAAAATTTCAATTAATATTTTAGCAAATCTGGGAGCAAACACGATATACTCTATGTGGCGCGGCGAGGAAGTGAAAATGTGCCGACATTTAACCCTCTGCTGTCCATAGTAAAGAAGGAGGCGACCAGGATGAAGAGCATCTTTGAAGGTTACATCAGTTGCGTAATCACTAATGGCAAGTTTTACAGCGTTATTTGCAGTACGTCTGCGGATCCGCTAGGTAAGGACAGTGCCAGCGCCGGTCGCTTTCAGGTTCCCTAAGAAGTCGTAACCGTTTCCCATTACGTTAAGGTTCGAATTAGGTACCATTTATGCGATGTGATTCGCCTCACGCTCAGTTTGCGTGCGGCACATTGCATCCCTCCGGCGCTCAGATTTAATTTATTTATCTGTTTGCTTTCTGGGGCTGCCCGGAGGAATTTTGTTGAATTACACCATATCAGAATTAGAATTAGGTCTGCCCGCGTCAGATGTAGACCTTATTGGATCGATAAAAGAGCGTGTAGAGCGAATGGCCGTATATTTTGGCCGAACGTGCAGTGTGGATAGCGATGATCTCGCCCAGGACGCATGGGTAGCAGTGCTCGAGATGCTCCCCAGACTAGACGAGAGTATTGGCGCACCTGAACAGCATCTTCTCAAACGCGCCCGATGGCGAATGCTCGATACTATCCGAAGCAACTCTCGTCGGCGACACCTATGCTACGAGGAGCTTGACCTTGCGGCACCGGTAATGGATACCACCGGCAACATTGAGGTCGCAGAACTCATGAAGACACTCCCCGTTTTGCAGCAGCGGATCCTGAGAGGTCTTATGGAGGGTTACACGTGGAGAGAGGTGGGGAAGCTGGTTGGCTGCTCTTCTGCAAACGTTGCATACCATGTGCGTAAAATTCGTGAGGCTTACAACGCCCGTGTTGCGGAATAGAATAGCAAACCAACCGGTCAAATGGTTCAACTCCCTGGCAGCCAACCTCTGATCATGCGGCAGGGGCGAGCGCAATCTCGGACGCGTGACAGATTCCGCCCTTGCCACGTTGAACGGCTACCTTTAAGGCTCGCTCAGCATTCTCCATCATGTCCAATGGGGTAAGTGTTTCTGGGTTAATCGTCTCGATGCCGATCTGGACGCTTATTTTTGCTGGCTGCCAGTCGTACCCCATAATCTCCTTCTGCAACCGCTCTGCGAAGCAGACAGAACCTGCGGCATCTGTGTGTGGCAGGAGCATGACAAACTCCTCTCCATCATAGCGCGCCACGGTGTCGTAGGGGCGGACCGTTTTTGAAATGAGGTTGGCTAGCGTCCGCAGTATCTGGTCGCCCTCATCAATACCAAACCTGCGGTTGAAGTCCATAAAGCGATCGATATCTACCAGCACAATCGATGAGATTACGCGATGTCTTCGATAGTAGGCAATGGCCTGTTCAATCTGCTCCATCACGAAGCCTCTATTTTTGACATCTGTGAGCGGATCCTGTGTAACCAGTTCCGCAAGTCGGATATTGGCAGAGGCCAGTTGCTGCCTCTGCTGTTCCAGTACAACGTTTAGTGAACGTGCCTGTGCCAATTGCGATTCCACTTGCCGCTCGAGCTCCTTACGGCGGGTTATATCTACCCAGGCGTAGAGCACCCCTACAATGCTATTGCCACTACCGCGTATGGGGAAGCAGTTACCGATCACCGTGACAACGGTGCCATGTTTGTGCTTCACCTGCAGTTCAAGTTCCATCAGGGCTTCACCCTCGCACACTCGCCGAAGTTGACCCTGGGTTTCCGTCTCGTATTGGCTAACGGCCTCAGATTCGCTTACCGTCAGCAGCTTCCAAATTCTACGTGTGAGCGCCTCATGTGCTCCAAAACCAAAAAGGCCCACAGCAGCACGGTTCCAGGCCAGAATGCACCCGGTGGGGTCGCATGAGTAGCATGCCACTGGCAGGTTTTCAAACAGAGTATCAAACCGGCGATTCGCGGCTTCGAGGTACAGCAAGGTAGTTTCGCATAAGTGCTTCTGGTGCCGTAACTCCTCGCGCAGAGAGGTGGTATCGCGTTTCGCGTTGTCACTAGCTTGCAGCAGCGCTAGGCGCTGACTGGCGGCAAACAGCGCCAAACTAAAAGTATTTGTGTTATGAAGATCCTCAATGTGAAGATCAGCACCAAGGTCGCAATTCTCCTTACCGTAGGAGATAGTGATGCTGTACTGCTGGGAGCGTCGTTTTCGAAACAGATCCAAGCCGGCTTTCGCCCCACTGTTAGCTGTGTCAACCAGGAGCAGATCAACTGGATGTGTCTGAATATATGCATCCAGCTCACGTTCGTCGCTCATGGCGATGGCCTTGCAGCCGTGTGCTTGCACAATTGCAGCGAGCGTGGAAGGGCCAGCGTCTGCGCAGGCATACACCAGCGCCCGTAGAGGATCACTCCCGTTCTGTAATTGTATTGTTGGCGCAGTACACATTTGACTTCTGACTCCCAACCGTATAAAGCCGGATAACGTCTATGAAAACGTTGGTGTGTAAGTATCGGCATAATCTGGTACAAAATACATATTGGAGATAAAAATGAAGCAAAAGTCCGTTTTGGTATTTGATACTCCCGATGCACTTGCGCTGGGAGCGGCTCGCATGGTTATAGAAACGGCAGAGCGTGCCATTCAAGATCGCGGCAAGTTCACAGTAGCGCTGTCTGGCGGAAGTACACCTGCGCTTATGTACCAGCACCTTGTAAAAATGCCGTCGGATTTCAGTAAATGGATTGTATTTGTATCCGATGAGCGATGGGTACCTGAGGAGGATTCGGTCTCAAATATGGGCGCTGCGGTTCGTTTGTTTCTGCGTGAAGCGCAGGTTCCTGCCGTCAACATAATGCATGCCTATGTGTCGGGGTTAGATGCTAACAGCGGTGCTGTGAAGTATGAAGAGTTGCTGCACAAGCACGCTGGCAGCCCTGCCGCAGGTAACGACGTGCATCTGGATCTAGTACTGCTCGGCGTGGGTGATGACGGACATACTGCATCGCTGTTTCCGGGTAAGCCTGCACTTAAGGAAACGTCGCGACTGGTGGTTGCCACGCCACACGGCACATTGCCACCACCTGTCGAGCGCATAACGTTCACCTTCCCTACAATCAATAGTGCGCGAAAGGTTGCAATTCTTGCATCGGGCGAAAACAAGAGTACTGTCGTGGCAAGTGCCTTAGAGGGTGGGAGCAGTGCGGAAGCCCAACCTGTTCAAATGGTGAATCCGTTGGGCGGCAGCCTCCTCTGGATGCTAGACAAGGCTGCGGCGAGCAAAATGACTCTGTAGAGAGGCAGTCTGCTCGCCACTATTACATGCTTATGGCTATGTTTAGCGAGTATCAGTCTTTGGTGTCTATGTCGCGGGTAACGTAGGTGTCAACCAGCGCCTTCAGGATGGATTTAAAACCAAAACCAGCCCGCAGTGCGATAAAGTCGCCGCCTTTGGCCTGGATCCACTTTTTGCCGCTTTCACTGACATCGTGGCTAATGTATTTGATCACCACCAGGAAGATGTCGGACTTTTTGATGTTAGATTGAATCTTGCGGGAAGAGCTGAGCTGTTCGCCATATAACCAGGAGACATCGGTGAACGGCAGATTGGATTTTAATGCCGATACGATGTTGTCTTGTGGCCTTCCGCCGCCAGCAATCGTCAGCACTTTCCCCTGCACTGCAGCCTTCAGACTTGTGATCCATTCTCGCATCTGCGCGTCGGTAACCTCAATGTCCTGCTCCTTGTCCAGCTTTTCTGCTTCTTCGTCGCGCTTCGTCTTGCTGAGATGATCCATGGCGAACTTCATGTGGTTCTTAAAGCGCGCTGTGCCGCGTAGCAGCCGATCGGCGCACGGACCAATGAGCGAGGTAATGTCCTTGCACGAGGGCGGTATGCCAGCGTTAACGCATGCGTCCAAGGCGGCGTGAAGCGCGTTCTTATCCTGGTCGTAGGTAGAATTGTCGGTACCGAAGTCCGGTCGATTCTCAAATAGCGAGCGAAGCTGCCGCAGAGCCTCGTCCCTCTGGAGGTTTCGCTGTTTAGTTGCTATATTCTCTTCAAGCATTCGCTCCGCGGCTTTTAGTTCAGATGGCAGTTTGCCGGCAATGGAGGCGAGGTCGTTATATTCAAGAGTCGAGCTAAGGCCGCTCAGGTAGCTATCACCCTGGTTTGCGCGAATGTCATGAAAAAGCTTTAACTGGTTCTCGTCGGTGAAACGCAGGGGCTGAAGGGTGAGGTGAAGCATCTGCTGGCGGGCACCAATTGTGTTGAGTAGCTCGATGGGATAGTAATTGTTTTGTTTGCACCATGTTATCGCATCTTGCGCTTCCGCAACCAGCCTATAGTTTTTGGAAAGCTGCGACCAAAACTCAGTCGGTGTTTCACCCTCGTCCAGAGCCCTATCGTCAAGCTTTATGCGAATTAGACAGTCGGACGTTCCGTTCATGCAGCAGAATGCTATATCCGATAGAATCTCCTCCAGCTTGCTCATAACCGGTGGTTGCGGCTGATAAACAGAGTACTCTGCTTTAATACCTCTTATCTGGCATACAACAGAACGTATCCTGAACAGCGTCGCAGGGGGAATGGTGTAGTCTGCGGTAACTTGCTGCGATAGTCCGGTCCATGTTGTCTGTACTTCTGCTACGAGGTTATTAAGGAGCTCTTCGGCCTCATCGTCTAGTTGAGGTGCAACCTCGGGTGCTGTAATTACCTCCACGGTTGCCAGCGTAGAAGTTGAATCTACCAGAGGGCTATGAACAACGATAGGTATGGCTGTATCGGCGTCCGACTGGAGAAACAGACCCGTGAATTCGCCATCCTGGAGGTGAGTATCACCCTCGTCCGAGGTAATTCGTATAGGAGTAACCGCATCGACTGATGTTACTTGTGAGT
>JAJYCW010000178.1 GCA_021777995.1 bacterium | reverse complement strand
AGCGTAGTAGACTGTTTCATCTACAGCATTCCTCGCGCCGGTTGTAAGTGCCCCGTAAATGGCTGAGCTGGGATTCAATTCACTCGCATGCGAGAGCGAGTAGTCGATGCAGAGATTGGTGAACAGACGATACTGCGGAAGATAGGTCACGGAGCCATAGTACGGAACTGTTACACTTTTACGGTAATCAGGTGGTAATTCCGTGCCCCTTAAATCCATAGCAATGCGGCCAAAATGAACGGCCGCAATGTGATGTGAACTTGAGGTTACGCGCACCTTGACGCAGTCGCCTTTAGGCTGGTAGATTTCAGCCGTGAGGTGAAAGATACTCCCTTTTATTTTGTAGGTGTATTGGAGCATTGTAAGCGCATGAGTACCTTTGGGCGGCGGCAGCTGTAGTGCGGTCGTCTGCACCGACGAATCATTCGATGAAACGACAGTTCCGTTCGGCATTACCAAATCAACGGATGCGCCTGCACTGGGAGACAGTACTGGTACGACCGTAGAGTGCCCTAATCGCACCTTTAGCCCGCTAAGAAACCTTGTACCATTGTGCTGCCAAACCGCGCGAAGTTTTGGCACTCCACTGCCATAGGCTAGTGGCGCAGCGTCGCCATAGGTAGGGTGAGGTGTAAATGCACCGTGTACGTGCGGCCAAGCTACGTTTCTTCCTGGAATGGGTCCGGCGTCGCAATAAATGCGACGGTTCCCCCAAAAGCTGTAGTCAAACGATGGGTCTCTACGCGGGCCGGGGTCTGTTTGAAATTTCAGCTGCAGCCGCTTGCCGGCAAATGGGGAAAGGTCCAGAACGAATTGCTTCCACTCTGCCGTGGTCTGGTCGTACTCCTCTAGCAGCTTATTATTTGCAAACACTCGAAAAATGGCACCGTCGGATAGCTTTGGACCAACAAATCCCGTGCGCATCGCCACACTAAAAGTAAGCCTTATGTGGTGTGCTTTAGGCATCTTTAGAAAGAAGACCTGAGAGGTATCACCGGTACCACCACCGCGCCAGATTGGACCAAGGAAAAAAGCAGATTTCCCATTCTGGATACCAAAGGGCATGCAGGCAATGCCCGTATCCGCCGTAAATATGCCTGTCCATCCCGGTGGCATACTACCAGAACGTCCATCAAAGTATTGGTATTGAACGGCGTACAACCCTATGTTATCCAGGTTGGTAGTGCCTTTATACAGTGGAATGTAGGGCAATACTTGGCAGTTTGCGCCAATGTTAAGCCCAAGAAAGGAGGCGATTAGCAGAGTTATGCATAACAGTGAACGGTTCATAAGGCTACCTCTTAAATCGGTCGGGCGGAAGTTGGCGAGACATTCTTGCAGCATAAAGCATCTTGCCGTGCGCAGTGTGGTAGGTATCAGCGAATTCCATCATCACAGTGAACCGTTGTCCCGGTAAACAAGCCAGGGGTCGCAGAACCAGATCTCCCCCTCGGTAGCGCGATTCAGACCATCCACTACGAGTAGAGTATCTAGTCGTAGTGGATAGTGGAGTTTACCGTCATCGGCGCCGCCCCAATGTCCATTATTGCCGCTCAATTCAAACGTGATAAATCGCCATCCCCGCCAGGTCATATTCCCGGCGCCCGCCTGAAAGGTCTGCCCCGTTTTATCGGTGAAACGCATGTTCAATGCATTCCCGGAGCCGTCGCCATATACCCAAAGCCCAAGCTGGGACGGCATCCCGGGCAATTCGATGGTTTTCAGTGGTGAAACTCGCAGGAACTTCCAGCCTTGGTGAAACTGGTACTGAACGTCGCCGGCAATTCGCGTACCAGCTGGTGCGCCAGCCGGCGCATTAACAACTGCACCACTTATGGAACTCGCTATGGAGGGATTACCATCGGCTACAGCCGTCCATCCATGCCTTGTGAGCGGACCGGTTGTCGTGGAGCCATTAAACAAGGGAATTCTCTCAAATGTAACAGGACCTGTCTTTGTAATGCAGTCACCCAACATGTGGATATTCGCGGGCAGCACGGCTTTGACTACGTGCAGAACAGCGTCGACAGGTCCACGAACCGGTGCCTTCACCGTAACGCTTACCGCAACCAACTTCTTGGAGAGGTGCAGAACGCGCTGTTGCACTCCTGAGCCGCTGTAGAGTTTCAACAGGACGCTCGCCGAGAATCCAGCCGTGTTGTGCACAGTGATGACCTGGACCCCGTTGGTAGGTGGTAATAAGGATATTTTCAGTGGCGTGACTGGCGTGAGCTGCGATACCTGCTCAATCGCAGCACCACCTATGCGAAGGACCGATCTCAACTCGGCTGATTTGTCGTCTGCTGATTGAAGGACGTAGTTTGCATGAAGCCTGGGTGCGGCCGCCTGCAGTTCTTTCGTGATTGTTAACAGGCGGCCTGCAGTTCCGCCCTGCAAAACAGTTGTCGTTACCTCAGCATGGTGTGGTAGTGATCCTGCTAAAAAGGGCACCGCCGTAAAGGTGGCTGCAATACTGCGGTTAAGACTAGAGGTAAGACTGTAAAGCGTACATGCTGGAAGGCTGTGCCATGCAGAAGCGGCTGCCAGGAGGTCGTTTGGTCCTTCGGGAATAATATATTCGGGTTCATGGCTAATCGATGTTACAAAGCCTGAAGTGCCTGCGTTGGCCTGGCGACTATCTCCAGTCATCTGTATAACCCGCAACGGATCTGCGCTCATGGGGATGGTAACCGTGTGCGGTGTCTTGGAGGTCGTCCAGAGCGCAAGCCTCTGCTGTGTGCCGTGAGAAAATAGAAGACAGTAGTCATCATTGCTGCCCAGCGAGATACGCTTGTTGAATCGAAAGCCGTGAAGGTATCGCGCAAGGGTATATATAGCAAAATAGACCGGTTTACGATGATAGTCGTTGGTCACCGTGCCAAAATTATGCTCGGCGTTGTTGGGATCCGTACCATCATCATGCCAGTCGTACCATATGCTTAAACGTAGACCAGCCGCCATGTTAGACAACAACTCTCGTGCCGCAAACCGGGCTTGTCTTCGAATATTCAGTCCTGAGTAGGCAACCGAATAGCCCCACTCGCTGGACAATATGGGAATGTGCCTTCCCTTGGGTGCATATTCTGCGATAAGCGCCCGCACCCTTGCAAAATCGCGCTCCGCCGTTTCTGGAGGGGATAGCCGGTAAGGATGGAATGATACTGCATCCCAGTATTTCAAAAGGCCCCGTTCGCAGCATACGCGTAGAAAGTTGAAGTCCATGCCGCTCATTCCCGGGCCGATTAGCCACTCATGCGGGGATGTATGCCTGATCGCCTTGGATGCCGCGAGCGCGAGATTGGCGTATTGCTGAACGTTAGCCTGTGGTGGCCAGAATCCGCCGTTTGGCTCGTTCCACATCTCCCACAATACTCCCTCGCCGCGAAATGCCGCAACGGCGGAGGATGCCCAGCGGCTGAATGCTGCAATGGCCGTTGGGGTGGTTGGAGCGCCGTTCTGATACAGGTTGTTCCCGTAATCAAGAATGAATATGGGGCGAATGGAATACTTGCGTAGAGCGCGCATGAGCGTGCGGTAGGCTGAGAAATCATATTTGCCCTTTACCTGTTCGGTGCCCTGCCACGAAAAATCCATGCGTATCCACTTGAAGCCTTCCGCCGCAAGCTGCTTCATTTCGCCGGGCGCTGGCGTGGTAAAGTGGATGTTGACCCCTAGCGATTCCGGTACGCCTGGCCTGGGAAGTGGATACCTGTGGCGATACCCGGTTGATGAACCAAATGCTACTGTACATGAAAGTGCCGCAAACGCAGCGATACCAAACGTACGAAGAGTAGCTACACGCAAATTGGCCTCCTTGTTACGGACCTACGATTGAACGTGCGGATGTCCGATGCGCCAGCGTGTTTACGGCCAGGTGGGAGCATGGCGTAGATTAGCTGATGCGTGACCTCCAGCACCTCGATTACCCGTAGATCGTGCGGCGTAACTGTTAGCATGTTACATAAGCTGTACAATTTATCCTGCTTCAACAGTGGTCAGCGGTGCATCCTTAGTCGAGCCGGTAGAGAATCTCAATATGTGGTTGGCGGCAAGGACTGCTCTGGCAAGTAGAAAAGTAGGCGTAAACTAGCCACCACGCTTGGTAGATGGCCCCCGGCTACACAGTCGCTGTCTCGGCGTGCAGTGGAATTTCCTTTAGCTGCACGCTGTGGGGTTGTGGTCCGTTGTAATAATATGAACTACAAGTTGCTAATGGCGTCCTGTAGTGGCCTTGCAGAATGTCATAATGAGTGTAATATGAGAAGTACTTACATCTTGGCCACAGTCAGCATCATTTTCATTCTGACGACTTCTCCTGCATGCGCTCAGAAGGAACTTACGCGCACCGACGCCTACCTGGCTATTCAAAATAGAGTCTTTGGGGCGATAAGTGTGATTTTGCCAAACAACTCTACTAAGCTGCTCATCGGCCGTGTGGTGACACCCGCGGAAACGATTGGCGAAGCAGGCGAAAGCTCAGGCAGGGGCGTGGTTGACAACACCGGGCCGTATGGCATACTGATCGGATTGGGTAATGGGCGAGTGCTCAGATTAATGCCCTCGTTGTCATCCCTCAAGGTGCCTCCCGGGACCATAGTGCTTAATCTTGGTGATACAAAACTGCTTCCCCAGGCGCTCAAGGTGAAAGCGGGTTCGCCCGTGTTCGTATTTGCTGGGAAACAGTTTCAGAGTATCGGCTCGACGTATGTACCGCATATTGGCGATGTTCTCGCTCTGCCGCTGAATATAGCGGATAGAGTGGGAACCGTTCAGGAGCTAAAGGACTTGGGGGCAGCATACGTTCAGCAGCTTTTGTGGACCGCGGTTCAGAACCATCTGGTAGTGGCCAACGGAATGCTTACTATTCATCCCCACCTCTCTGTTGACGAACCGAGAAAAGTGTTTGCCGTAATGTTAACTACCGACGGACAGCTCAGTGATCTCACTAACAAGGATCCGTTCACCCTTAATCTCGATACGCGCACCATCCCCGATGGAGTCCATACCATAACGATTTCGGCCATGGATAAAAGGGGAATGACAATTACGTCGGCGAGCAAGCTCATAATGGTGTACAACCACGT
>JAJYCW010000060.1 GCA_021777995.1 bacterium | reverse complement strand
CCCCGGTTTAAGCTCTGGTCAACAATCACGATATTAGGATACTCCCGTGCAAGACAACCAGTAATGAGGGAGGATTTTCCCGATCCCGCAACACCAGACACTACCGTGAGTACGCCCATGGGTATAGCCACTGTGATGCCTTGCAGATTATTCATTGTCGCATTGTGAATAATGAGCTCACCGTTCCGTTCTCGAACAGCCTTCTTTATACTTTGGTGTCGCTTCATGTGATTGCCAGTAGCGGTACCACTTTCAAGAAGGCCCGCATAATCCCCCTGGTATACAATCTCGCCACCTCGGTGACCAGCGAAGGGCCCCATGTCGACGATGTGATCAGCTATGGCGATCATATCAGGCTTATGCTCCACAATGAGTACGGTATTCCCCTTGTCACGAAGCTGCTTCATGAGGCCCGCCAATCGACCGACGTCGTGCGGATGCAGACCCACTGACGGTTCGTCGAACACGTAGGTGATGTCTGTTAAGGAGGATCCAAGATGACGCACCATCTTGACTCGCTGGCTTTCTCCGCCCGAAAGACTGGAGCTCTCCCGGTCCAGGCTGAGATAACCGAGACCTATTGTGACGAGGTCATCCAGTCGAGAAACCAACGCAGTAAGAATTGGTCCAACCTGTGGCACACTTAAAGTCTTTAAACATTCAGCCAGATCATTGACCTGCATAGCAGAATAATCCGCAATATTGTTTCCAGCTATCCTACTAGACCTCGCCTCAGAGTTTATGCGCGTACCAGCACATTCGGGACAAAGTCGTCGCGTAAAAATCTTCTCATATTCAGCTCGAATGTGCGGTTGCAATGAATCCGGATCTTTGCTGCCCAGCGATCGCTGAAGCTTTGTTACCACGCCCTGGTACGTAAGGTTTACTTTGTCAACTTTAATCTTGCGGCCATCGTCAAGATAAAGCAGATTATTCCGCTCCTCTTCGGAGTAGTCCTTAATTGGCTTGTCGGCATCAAACATACCGGATAACGCATAGGGCGCCCATCCCCACCAGCTATTCACCTCAAAGCCTCGGCAGAGCAACGCCCCATCGTTTAGGGATCGGTTTTCATCAACGACTGCACTCATGTCAATGGCCGCTACCTGACCGATGCCCTCGCATACGGGGCACATTCCTCGCGGGTCGTTGTACGAAAAACACGCTGGAGCAGGTAGGCTAGGTTCACCAGCCCGGCAAAACAGTATCCGTAGCATCTGCGCCGTGTCGGTAACGGTTGCAACGGTTGACCTGGGGTTACCACCCAGCCTCTGTTGATCTACCACTATCGCTGCAGAGATGTTCTCCAGCACATCGGCATCGGGTTGGCCGTAGCGAGGCATAAACTGCTGAACAAATGCAGGATAGGTCTCATTAATCAAACGCTGGCTTTCTGCAGCAATGGTATCGAACACCAGTGAAGATTTACCGGAACCCGATACGCCGGTAAAAACGGTTATGCGTCGTTTCGGAATATCGAGTGACACATTTTTCAGGTTGTTCTCTCGAGCACCTCGAACGATAATCGATCCAAAGTCGTAGTGATCCAATCGAAACTCCTGCCTAGACACCGATCGCGCAGTCGTCAATTAATTGCCGCCATACACCGGTTGAAAAGTGGTGTGTAGCTGCAATCAACCAGCGTTCAAGCTAAGGAAGCAACCACTTTCTCGAGGTTAGCTAGAAACTGCTGCCAACCGCCTTTTGCGCCCTCGTAAAACTGTTGCTGCTCTGCTTTGAATCCCGCTTGCTCAACGCGAATTGTTGTTCCTACAGCAGATGGCTTCAAAAAATACGATACCGTGCTGTCGAGACCATAGGCAGACCAGGTGTAAACTAGCAACTCAGTAGGGACTATTTGGATGACTTTGCACTCCACGGTGCCCCAGTCGCCCATAAGGTTAAATGGTTGACCCACTTTCGGTTGGAAATTATTGGGCATCAGCCACTGCTCAATCAAGTCAGAATCCGTTAGTGCACGCCAGACAAGGTCTTGCTCCGCGGGAATTTCCTGTTCAATCACAAGTGTTAAAGTTCCGTCATTCGCGTTGGTCATATGCGCCTCCAGCATCAAATATGAGCCTATAGAGAGGAGTGGTTTCGACCATTGATTCTTAGTCCAATTCCGCTCTAGCCTTTGGAAGTGTACCGCAAGTACCTAGCCTTTACGCAAGATAAATCATCTCTGTATGTACACCGGCCTGTTGCGTTTGGTGCTTCTCCATAAAGCAGATGGCCAAACCGCTCACCACACATGAACCACGTACTAACTTTGCCAGCAAGATATTAGAATTTGTGCGTCGGCGCCGGTCACCCCGCCTGTAGCCCATCATCCTTAAGCCATTCGTGGTAGGGTACAATATTACTAAGTAAACCGTTTAAATAAAGGATACGAGTATGGTGGAAATTCTTGAAGAAACTGGCCAGCTCATCATAAAAGTAGACGGGCAGGAGTACGCCAAATACTGCTTTGGTCCCGAGCGCTCTAAACCCTGCCTTACGCCGTTACGCGCCGCTAATGGGCTATCGCTTCTTGCCGATGCGCCTACAGATCATCGTCATCATCATGGATTTTGGGTCGGCCACGGCCGTGTAAATGACGTGGACTTTTGGGGTGAACGCCATAACTGCGGGCGTATCAATCATCACGAATTCGTTCGCATTGATAAACCAGGCGAGCTCTGCAGCTTTACGGAAGTGTGCCACTGGGTGAGTTCTGAAGGCAATCTTATATTAACAGATACACGAACGTTTACGTTTTACCAGTCGCCAGTGGAGGCACGGTTTTTCGATTTCGAGGTGACACTCAAGCCACCTACCAAGGACCTCGTCCAACTGCACCCCACCAACGAGGCAGGGCTTCCACAAATCAGGGTTGCCGACGGGCTCACAGTCAAGAGCGGTGGAACCCTAACCAACGCGGAAGGTAACACCAACGAACGCGGTACCTATCGAGTTGCCTCTCCGTGGGTGGATTGCTCGGGCAAACTGGGACGCCTTCAATGCGGTATAGCCCTTATGGACCACCCAGAAAATCCGGCATTTCCAACGAAATGGTTTACCCGTGACTATGGCCCATTTGCTCCAAACTACGGGCTCTTCCTGGATGATCCCATCGAGATCACCCAAAAGAAGCCACTCAAGCTTCGGTACCGAGTGTTTACTCACTCTGGCAACGTCACCGAAGGCAAAGTTGCCGAAGCATGGGATGAGTATAGAAAATCGGCGGTTACTACTCCTAGACAAACGGCGGAATCGACCCGATGACAGCTGTAAGGGCTTATCTCCCTGCGGCATTCACCCGAGAGCAACTGGATATCTTTAAAATTGAGGATTTTCAGGGCCGAATGAATAGACTTCGCGAGGATATCACTCCTCGCCTGTTTACCCTGGGGGAGCTTCTTGTAGACCCTCTCTCGAAGACCGTTCGTGAACCGATGTATTTGCATGTTGCACGGCACCTACGCAGAACCGTTAATCCGCCCGTCGCCACCTGGGCGGCTTTTGCTCGCACCCAGAGAGCGTACAAACCCACAGTACATATAAGAGCAACAGTGATCCTCACGGGCATTCACACGAACATTTTTGTGGAGGATTATGCTGACGATCGCCCGTTGTTTGCGCATCAGCTTCTGGACAGGGCCGATGAACTGGAAGAGTTTTTTGCTTCGCATCCATCTGTAAAGGCGTTTACCATTACAGATCACGACAACCGCCCGCTCTCTGGTACCGCCATTACTGCCGATATGCTTCGGGAGTTCGCCAGACGCCTGCAGACCAGCCGAACACAACACAGCATATTCGGCCTCAAGGTTCCCCCTTCGGCAATAGGAGACACGGATGCTTTGACCAAGGCCATTGTTCGCAACGTTAAAACGCTTCTTCCTATTTACCGCCTTGGCATCGAACGCTGATGTGCCATGTGCAATGGCTTGGCTGTTTTACCAAGCATCAATCTGATAGGTAGACAGTCTTCTTGTATATGTGCTACCCTAAAATATCATATGGCGTAGACCACGGCCACAGATTGACCAGCCGTGACACATTGCTTCCAGAAGCCGTGAAAGGATTATAACCGTGGCGATTGAAGAGGGTGAAACGCGCATGGATCCGCGTAAATCGAAAGCGCTGGAGAGTGCCCTAAGCGGCATCGAAAAACAGTTCGGCAAGGGTAGCGTCGTACGTTTAGGGCAAGCTGCACGGCTAAATGTTGATGCGATTTCAACCGGATCTATTGCCCTCGATCTCGCCTTGGGCGTAGGTGGAATACCCCGCGGCAGGATTACGGAGATCTATGGAACAGAATCTTCCGGTAAGACGACTATCGCCCTTCAGTGCATCGCACAGGCGCAGCGGCTTGGCGGCATTTGCGCATATGTCGACGTAGAGCACGCTATCGATCCAGAATACGCACGAAAGCTTGGAGTAGACGTCGACAATCTCTACATCTCTCAACCCACCACAGGTGAAGAGGCTCTCGATATCATGGATGCACTCATTCGCAGTTCTGCAATCGACATCTGTGTACTAGACTCCGTGGCGGCTCTTGTACCCAAGGCGGAACTTGAGGGCGATATGGGCGACAGCCATGTAGGAGTCCACGCAAGGCTAATGTCCCAGGCGCTGCGCAAGGTTGCGGGCAACATTAATCGAACCAACACCGCCGCTGTATTTATTAACCAGATTCGCCAGAAAATAGGCGTTATGTTTGGCAATCCTGAAACTACAAGTGGTGGACTGGCTCTGAAATACTATGCCTCGGTTCGAATGGAGGTTAGGCGAACAGAGACGGTCAAGAATGGCACTGAAGCAGTTGGCGCACGCGTAAAGGTAAAAGTAGTGAAAAACAAGGTAGCGCCGCCCTTCCGACAGGCTGAATTCGACATTCTATTTGGCAAGGGTATCTCTCGAGCCGGTAGCCTGCTAGACATTGGCGTGGACATGTCGATCATTACTAAGAGTGGATCGTACTTCTCGTTTGGAGATACTCGCTTGGGCCAGGGAAGAGAGAATGCACGGACATTTCTTGAGGACAACGAAGCTGTCATGGCCGAAATCGAAAACAGGATCCGGATGCACGGTGCTCCGCAGTTACTTGAAGCTGCAGTGGACGAAGAAGACGATATAGAGTAAGCAACATGCAGGATCCTGAAGACAACGATATAATAGCCGCGAAGGTCAGGCAACAAGCTCGTGCAGTTGCCTTGCGGTTTATGTCGCAAACAGCACGCAGTTGCCGTCAGGTTATTACCCGCCTGGAAAATGAAGGATTCCCAGCCGAAATTGTTGAGTCTGTAATCAGTGAATTTCAGTCAAACGGAGCCATTAACGACAACGAATTGGCGCGGCGCTGGGTTGTCGACCGTGCGGCCCGTAAGCAGTACGGTACCAGACGCCTGTTGCGTGAACTTCGAGCACACGGGGTGAGCCGCGAGGTGGCAGGCGACGCTCTAACACAACTCAACCCTGAAACCGAAGTACAACATGCGCAGACAGCAGTTTTAAGGCGGTGGAGCGAGCAATCTCTTCGTGAACTCTCGCCTTCTGAACGCCAGCGCGAACTAAATCGGTGCGCCGCATTTTTGATGCGTCGCGGTTATTCGCACGAAGTAATCCGGCAGGTATTGAACGCACTAACATAGAACTTTATAACATCGTCCAACAAGGTAACTACAGCGTTTTACTACGCTTAGCATAGCATCCGGCTGCAGGTTGAGAACATGGTGTAGGGCGCAAATCGTGCGCCAGTTGGCGTTTGGAGACAGGTCTGTTGCCTGCCTCCAGATGCCATTGACCTTAACTTATCTGCTTCAGAGGCTCCACCTCGGGACCGGGCGGGTATCTACACGCCATTGTTTGGAGGTGAGGCATTGACCATAGTTGAAAAATACATAATAGAGTTCATTCTCGTCGCGTTAGCAACGAACGCGATCACCCAGGTGTGGCTTGTACGTCGTTTAGAGGGACGCGAGGCCACAAGGGCTCAGGAAGATCTTGATCGCAGAAGGCTAGAGGCCGAACAGATCCAAGCCCAATTTCTTCAGGAAGTTGAGGCTGCCAAGCGCAATGCCCAACTTCAGGCGCGCGAGGAGGCACTGAAGTATAGGGCGGAGATCGACGAAGAGAACAAAGAGAAGCGTGCGGAGGCTATAGCCCTTGAACGAAGACTCGCTCAACGGGAAGAGAGCCTGGATCGAAGAGGTGAGTCGCTTGAACGGCGGGAACTTCAAGTTCAACAGCGAGAAAATGCAGCAGTAATCCAGATTCAAGAGCTAGATTCCGCACTTTTGGCGCATAGGAAGGCAGCCGAACAACTCGCCAGCATGACTAGTGATGAGGCCAGAGCGCTGCTAATGAAGGCGATAGAAGATGAGAGTAGGCAGGATGCCGCCCGTCTTATTCGAGAAATAGAAGAAGACGCTCGACGCGAGGGCGAACGTCGGGCGCGAAGTATCGTCACGGAAGTTATACAACGTTGTTCGGTTGATCAAACATCTGAAACCACAGTGGCAGTAGTCCCTTTACCCGGCGATGAGATGAAAGGTCGGATTATTGGCAGGGAGGGCCGCAATATCCGTGCCTTCGAGACACTCACAGGCGTCGACCTGATCATTGACGATACGCCGGAAGCGGTTGTACTGTCAAGCTTTGATCCTATTCGCCGCGAGATTGCCCGCATTACACTCACGAACCTCATCGCAGATGGCCGTATTCATCCGGGACGCATTGAAGAGGTTTTCCGTAAATCGCATGCCGAAGTCGACGGTCGAATTCAGGAGGCAGGCGAAAAGGCTGTGCTCGATACTGGCATGACCGGTTTGGCGCCAGAGATTGTCACACTCCTGGGCAAAATGAAATACCGCACCTCGTACGGGCAGAATGTGCTTAACCACTCCGTTGAGGTTTCGCACCTTTGTGGTATGCTTGCAGCAGAAATAGGCGCTGACGTCTGGACTTCTCGCAGGGCCGGCCTTTTGCATGATCTCGGTAAGGCGGTAGACCATGAGATTGAAGGTCCACATGCCCTCATCACAGGTCAATTGCTGAGACGTTACCATGAACCCGAAGCCGTTGTGCACGCCGCGGAATCTCATCACCACGATGTCGAACCCTGCACGGTTGAGGCCACACTAGTGATTTGCGGCGACCAGATTTCTGCAGCACGACCTGGTGCACGGCGTGAACCGCTCGAGAGTTACGTAAAGAGGGTTCGGCGCCTTGAAGAGATCGGCGACAGCTTCCCAGGAGTGGAGAAGACCTTCGCCGTCCAGGCTGGTAGAGAGATTCGAATTATTGTGCGGCCAGACCTCATGGACGATCTTGCGTCGGCTCGCCTCGCTCACGACATGGCCCGACGCATCGAGTCCGAAATGGACTACCCAGGACAGATTAAGATAACCGTGATACGCGAATGGCGTGCAGTGGAATTTGCCCGATAGACGTTAGAACGGACCAGGCCTTACATGCGCATTCTTATGGTGGGTGACGTTGTAGGCAAGGCAGGCCGACAACTGCTGACGGATGTACTACCGACCCTGCGTACAAACCAACATATCGATTTTGTGATTGTTAATGGTGAGAATGCCGCGGCTGGCGTTGGCATCACGCCTGAGATCGCAGATCAGTTTCTTTCGCATGGTACCGATGTTATTACTCTGGGTAACCACGCCTGGAACAGGCGAGAGGTATTTAGTTATCTGGATACCCAGAGCCGCATACTGCGCCCTGCCAATTATCCGCCGGGTGTTCCGGGCTATGGCATGAATACCTACTGTTGCAAAGGTGTTTCTATAAGTATTATTGTGTTGCAGGGTCGCGTGTTTATGGAACCAATCGACGATCCGTTTCGCAAGGCTGATGAACTGTTGGGTAAAATCAAACATGAATCACCCGTTGTATTTGTAGATTTTCACGGTGAGGCCACGTCGGAGAAGCAAGCTTTCGGGTACTATGTGGATGGACGTGTTACAGGGGTGTTCGGCACACACACCCACGTTCAAACTGCCGATGAACGCGTGTTACCTGGTGGAACAGCATATATTACAGATGTTGGCATGACCGGCCCCGTTCAATCTGTTATAGGCATGAGGTATGACAGCGTTATTCCCAGGTTTCTCACAGGTCTGCCGTCACGTTTCGACGTGGCAGATGGTCCTGCGCAGCTAAGCGCAGTGGTTGTAGAAGTGCGGGCCGACGATGGAAAAGCTACCTCCATCAAACGGCTGCAGATTTCGCAGCATGCCGCGGATGCGCTGCTGCATCACGAGGAGACCCGACAATGACATTGCTCTCATGGCGCAAGTCCAGCCTGGCGTTTGCAGCGGTAATGGGCGTATGCCTGGCACCTGCAACTAGCAGCGCGCAGAGCCCATCTGGAATTGATATTTTTTATGGTGCAGGAGTACATGCAGGACTGTTCCATCTAGCCGGATGGGGCAGCGGAACGATCGCCACAGATACACACGACTCATACATCGGTTCAGAATCGCTGAACATCAAGACGCAGGGTTACTATCAGGGCGGTTCCATTGATCTTAAGAACCCCGTTTCTCTAGCTCCATACCTGTCGGATCCTAATGCTTACCTGCAGTTCACCATAAAGCAACCCCTATTTGCACAGCGTAGCGGATACGGCGGCATGGGTGGAATGATGGGCGGCTATGGAGGCCCCGGTGGTATGATGGGTGGCTATGGTGGCCCCGGGGGAATGATGGGCCCGGGCGGCCGTGGCGGCATGCCGGGTGCACCTGGCGGACCCGGTGGCCCAGGAGGCATGATGGGCCGTGGTGGCCCAGGCGGCATGTTTGGGAGGCGAGGTGGTTATGGCGCGGGTGCTGGCAATTACCAGACGCGCAAAGCAACCCCGCTCACGTCCTTGCGAGTGCAGGTTGTCACTACCAGTGGCGCCTCCTATGAGGAGCTCCTTCCTTTAAAATACGCTGTCGATCACAATAATTGGCAGGTTGTGAGTATTCCAGTACAAGCCATTAAGGGAATGACACCTCAAACTGCGTCCGTGAAGGTCATTAGAATTTTTGGGAATGGTCCCGGTTCTCTTCTTATTGGCAAAATATCGGTGGCAGTAGACGCATCCCCTCTAAGTGACAAGCACATGGATGAGCAGGTCGTGGCAACCAAGCAGTTCGTTCGCTATTCAGCCACCGCAACCGCAGGTACACGCCCAGTAAAATTTAGCTGGGATTGGGACGCCGCGGATGGAATTCAGGCGGAAAGTTCGGGACGAACGGTTTACCACGCCTATTACCTTCCAGGAGATTATAAGGTAACGGTTACAGCCTCCGACCCGTATACGAACAGGGTTTTGGGCCACATCACCTTCAACGTGCACGTGCACAACTAAATAGCCTCACGGGATTCACCAGCTGCCGCGTCACAGTGGTCATGCGGCAGCAATGAGGCAGAGTAACCCGCGTTTCTGCCGTGTGCCACTTAAACGAACCGACCTCAACGTGCGTGTTCATTTTTGTTCCACTCAAGAGTCTTTGCGACGCGTGATGATGTAACCGACCCACCAGAAACTAGAAATACTATCCTGATTTACTGGCGAATGCCTGTGGATAGTTCATATCGCGCATTAAAGGAGTAGGGTTTCAATGAAGATAGGTATTTTTACTGCACTGTTTCACGATCGCCATATTGAGGAGAGCCTGGACTTCATTGCGGAAGCAGGCATACAGATGGTTGAGTTAGGCGGCGGTGCATATCCCGGCAGCCGTCACCTAAATGACATGGGTGGAATGAAGACCCTGTTGGAAGACGCTGGTGCCCGGAAGAAACTGATGCACGCGCTCGAAGTTCGCGGCCTTGGCCTGTCAGCAATATCCGTGCATGGTAACCCCATCCATCCGATTTCGACTGTTGCTGCAGAACATCATCAGGCATTCCATGACGCCGTTCTCCTGGCTGAGAAGCTGGAAGTGGGTGTGGTGAACGGGTTCAGCGGATGCCCTGCAGGTTCTAAGGGCGCACAGGATCCTAACTGGGTCACTTGCGCGTGGCCAGATGAGTTTCGTGATATTCTGGCTTACCAGTGGAATGAAGTCGCTATTCCCTACTGGCGTGAGCAAAATGCCTTTTTGAAGCAGCATAACGTAAAGTATGCAATTGAGGCACATCCGGGCTTCCTGGTCTATAATCCCGAAACAGTAATCAAGCTACGCAACGCAGCGGGTGAGCAAATTGGGGCAAACTTCGATCCGTCCCATTTCTGGTGGCAGGGTATCGATCCCCTCGCTGCAGTCCGGTATTTAGGCCCGCTGGGTGCAATCTTTCACGTGCATGCGAAGGATACACGAATAGACCCAATCAACTCCGGTATCAATGGCAACCTGGATGTAAAAAGCTACGGCGCTATAAGCGAACGAAGCTGGGTGTTTCGATCTGTAGGTTACGGGCATGACCAGGCGTGGTGGAACGATTTTGTCACCACGTTGCGCATGGTGGGTTACGACTTTGTCCTTTCTATAGAGCATGAGGACGGCATGATGTCCACTCGTGAGGGACTTACCAAGGCTCTAGACACGCTTAAGATTGCAGTGGTTAAGGAGCAAGCAGGCGCTATGTTCTGGGCACGTGACTAGCATAGTGCCGCGGTCACATCCATGAAAATGCCCGGTAATCTACCAGATTATTGCACCGGTAGAAATGTGCCGTTAGCATTTTCATGGATTTTTGTTAAAATTATTTAGTAATGGAGGATTCTAAATTGGCTTTGTGGAACAACCCTACTGGTGGCTCCCGTTAACATGGCGCCACCAACGCCACTGGGGAGGGATACAGGTCGTTTAGCCGCAGACGGCTTTATGCCGGAAACACCTTTCGAACGAACCCTGGTATCCAGGCTGCAGGAGGGTGAGCCGGAAGCACTTGCCGGTCTCTTCGAATTGTACGTCGATAGGGTTTATGCCTATTCGCGGCAGATCCTGGGTAATCGCGAAGATGCTGAGGAGGTCACGTCTGAGGCATTCCTTCGGGCATTCACCCATGCTGTTTCGTTTCGCGGTGAAGGCTCGTTTAAAGGCTGGCTGTTTCGCATTGTGCGGAACCTGTGCCTCGACAAAAAGCGGCAGCCGCGGCTTATGTTGATGGATGCAGATTTCGAGACGGACCAGAGCTCGGATCAGGGTCGAGCGCAGCAGAAAATGGAAACGGCAATCATGGTGCGTCACGCACTAGAAGAGCTTAGCGAGGAGTACCGGACCATATTGCTACTCTGCGACGTGGAGGAGTGGGACGCCATGGAAGCGGCGCAGATGCTGCAACGCACACTGCCATCCATTAAATCGCAACTCTATCGTGCTCGTAGAGCATTGCGCAACCGGCTACAAGAAATGTCTATGGGGGAGACTTCTACCAATGCAATGTGATGAGGTTCAACGAATTGCCGACCTGTACATTGACAACTTGCTTGATGAAGAGTCGATGAGCGCGGTGAAACGACACCTGTTTATCTGCCCTACCTGCAATCATGACATTGAAACCGTGCTCACAACCATCTCACTGATCAGGTCCCAGGTTCAACCGGAGCAGCTGTCCCCCTCTTTTAAAGAACGAACGACCGCCATGTTGCTAGACAAACTACGTGATCACCTTCATCCGTCTCAACCAGCGCTGTCCGCAATCCAGTGGCCATTACCTATCGATTAACTCTGGCACTCAGGAGGACCAACAGTGACCCAAGTTCGAAAAGCAGTCATAACAGCTGCAGGCCGTGGAACTCGAATGTACCCTGCTACCACCACCATCCAGAAGGAGATGCTGCCTTTAATGGATCGGGACGGAATATGCAAGCCTGCGATACAGATAATCATAGAGGAGGCGCTGCAAAGCGGCATTGAGGAAGTATGCCTTGTCGTCAACCCTCACAATCGCGCCCAAATTGAGCAACACTTCGCCCCGCTCTCAGCTGAGGTGCTTCGAACGTTCAAAGGCAAAGATTGGGCACTTCTTCAGAGTGCGCGAATTCAGGAAATTGCTGCGCGCTTAACGTTTGTGGTTCAGGAAGTGCCGGATGGCTACGGCCACGCAGTCTACCAGACGAAAGAATGGGTGGGTGACGAGCCATTTCTCCTTATGCTAGGTGACCACATCTACACGGCAGGCGGGCCAAAGCGGTGTGCACGCCAGATCATCGACGTGTTCAATCAATATGGTGCCTCCATATCAGCGGTTCAGCAAACTCCAAGTGAGCTTCTTCATCTATTCGGTACCGTGCGCGGCAATAGAGTGTCGGAACAGCCTCCAACATACGACGTGGAGATTATTCACGAAAAGCCTGCTCGAGACTATGCGGAGAAGAACCTGGTGCAACAGGGCCTGCTGCACGGTATGTACCTCTGTTTCTTCGGAATGCACGTACTTTCCCCCGCTGTCTTCGATTGCCTGCAATACGCCATCGACAACAACCTGCGTGAGGGTGGTGAAATTCAGTTCACCAGCGCTCAGGAGCGCCTGCGTGCGTCTGGGGAGCGATACATGGCATTCGAAGCCGAAGGTGACCGTCATGATATCGGCATACCTTTTGGATTTGCGCAAACACAGGCAGCGCTCGCAATCAATTCGGTTTACAAGGAACAGATGTTGGCGGCGCTTGTGCGAACGCTAGCAGTACCTCAGAAGGACGTGCCCGAGGCATTTCGCTGAGCCGCTACTGGAGCACTCACATCCGACAGCGCCAACCGGATGGCTGCATCCAGCGAAAGCGACGCTCCCAGTAAAAGTTGTGTTTGGAGGTTGGCTCTACCCAGAGCCTTCTCCAGCACAGCAATATTTCCGGCGCGCAACCTGATCTCCTCCGGGGTTGCGGGAAGCACAAGATCTGCCCTGAACTGCCGCGCAGCGCCATACAGCTTTGCTGCAGCCTCATACCCTTCGCACTTTAATTCCTGTTCGGCACGTACTTCCAGTGCAAACACCAGTGACGCCCAGTCTCCATTATTGCGGCACCCCCTGAAACATTCGCCAAAATGTGTTCGCACCCCGGTTATATTGCCCCGCTGCCATTCTAGATCGCCTAGAATACGATGGCAGTTTACCATCCCCTGCGCGTGCTTTAGCAACTGAAAGAGTGACACGCTTTTTTGGTAGTAGAACATGGGTTCTTCAATGAGTCCTCTGTCCTCAAGGATCCCTCCAAGCTCCATTGCGACAATTGCCTGCCCGCGCAAATCCCCAAACTCTTCAAGTATCGCCAACGCCGACTTCAGGTCATCCACTGTATCAAGGTTGCGATTGCGGCTGTACTGCAGTCGCAACAACCCAATTCTTGCATAGGCCAGCATGCGAGTTGCGCCCATTTCGGTCATCAATGTAACAGCCTGATTAAGATAATACTCGGCAGTGTCTAAATCACCCTTGCGCGATATAGAGCCGCCCAAACCCACAAGAGCGTTGCATTGAACGAACTTGTCGCCTATGCGTTCGCTTAGCGCAAGACACTCGAGCTGCATTTTCATGCTGGCAGTGTACTCGCAAACGCTGTCTAGCAGTACGCCATGCAGAAAAAGCGCATCACCACGCTCGGCACTGTCACTCGTGCATGCTTGAAGGTTCGTAACCTCTTGGCCCAATTTCACACCTTCACGATAAAACCCTCGAATATTTAACCAGCGAGCCATGATCCGGTACATCGTCAAAATCAATATCCCCTGCTCGCTGTTCTCCGCACTCTTTAAAGCAAAGGAGATTAATGCCCGGTAGTTGTCAACCTCAGCGTCCAACCAACGTAGTGCGTCTACCTGCCTGTGGTCGGTGAGCATTTGTAGGTGAATTTCCGCACGATCCGCATAGTATCGTACGAGCCTCCATTGCAACGCCAAAATGGCTGTTGGTTCTAATGAAGCAAGGAGCAGCTCTGAGGCATAGTGCCGAACAGACTCAAGCATGGAGTACCGATATTCATGGGCTGAGAAGGTCAGCATGCTCTTATCCGCCAACGATGCAAGTAACGTATCGATCTCGCCAGGCTTGGTACCGTCCACTTCGAACAATGCGTGCACAGCCTCAGGCTCCCAACTGGCTGCAAAGAGACTCAAAATACAAAGGAACTGCCGTTCATTCTCATTGAGCAGGTCATAACTCCACTCAATCGTAGATCGAAGCGTGCGATGATGGGGCAATGTCCCCGCGTTTCCACCTGATAGCAGGCGCAATTGGTCGCCTAAGCGTTCTGCAATTTGGCGCGCGCTCATCGTGCGTATACGGGCAGCCGCCAATTCAATTGCTAGTGGTATGCCGTCTAGCCTGCGGCAGATTTCAACGATTGGACTGTAATTGTCGCGCTGTAGAGCGTAGTCAGGCTGGACCTGAGCCGCACGCTCGACAAACAACGTAACAGACTCCGGCGGGCTGCTAGTAAGCTGGTAGACATCATGTGCTGGCGGTAGCTGCAGCCCGGCCAGACGAAAGACATCTTCGCCCGCCACCTGCAAGACTTCTCTGCTAGTGGCCAGTATCTTGAGGTTGGGACAACGACTTAACAGCAAAGCCGCGAGGCGGGCGCATTCTGTGGAGACACGTTCGCAATTATCCCACACTAGTAGTAAACTTCGTGGCCCAATAGAGTCCGCAAGTGCGAAATCGGGTTGCAGCCCGCCATCCTCAGGGACAGCTAAGGATTTCATGACGGTTAAAACCACCAGATTGGGATTGTTTATACTGGCAAGTTCGGCGTACCATACGCCATCATCGAACGCACTTATTAGCCCTGAGCAGACTTTTAACGCGAGCGACGTTTTTCCCGTTCCACCACTACCCAGTATCGTGACCAGCCTATTTGTGAGTATACACGACCGTAGGCAGTCGATTTCCTCGGTACGGCCCACGAAGGAACTGGTAGATTGCGGTAAATTCGTTCTGTTATGCGCAATCGCGCCTTGCACAGGCTCAAAATGCTGCTCGATTCCCTCAGCGCAAACTTGCCAAATCTCTTCTACGCCAAAGTCCCGCAGGGCGCATAAACCAAGTGAACGTAACACAATGTGGTTACCCATGCCGTTTGGTATCCGTGCCACCACCGAACCACTCGCCACAAACTGACCGCCGGCACATGCGCCCCTCATCCTTGCGCAACGGTTGATAACCGAACCAAAATAGTCACCGTCGCGAGCGTGAACTTCACCACAGTGCACTGCCAAACGAGGTTTAACCGAGGGGTAACTCTTAAGGAGTGTACATTGCAGCGCCTTTAACACCTCCACGCCACAACGAAGAGCCTGAAGAACCGTTGGGAAGACGATAAACAGGCTCTCTCCTTCACCCCGAGGCTTCACTATTCGTCCTTGCGCAGCCTCCACCCCATCGCGAACAATCTGTTCATACAGACCTACGACGGTGGCGTATTCATCACTATTAAATTCCCACAGCCGGGCACTATCGACAAGGTCTATCAGGAGTACCGAAAGATCTATCATGCCCATGGTATGGTTCTCTCAATCATCATGAATTGTGGTACATAATAGACGTGGTGTAATACACTTATTATACGCTACATGAGGAGAGCACGACAGTGAACGCCAAGATGGCCGCCGCACATGCGGCCGTAGGCCTTGTGACAAGTGGCATGAAGATAGGGCTGGGAACAGGAACAACCGCCTATTTTGCAATTCAAGAGATCGCTCGTAGGATTAAAGAAGAACAGATTTCACTTCAGGCAATTGCTACCTCCAGTGAGACTGCCACCCTGGCATCCAAATTGAATATCCCGCTCATCTCATTTGCGGACTGCTGCGAACTTGATCTCACCATAGATGGGGCCGATGAAATCGACGAGCGATTCACGCTCATAAAGGGAGGCGGTGGCGCACTGGTTCGGGAAAAGATCGTTGCTTCGCGCAGCCGGCAGATGGCAGTGATTGTCGACGAAAGCAAACTGTGTCACCACATCGGCAAACATGCTGTTCCGGTTGCAGTGTTGCCTTTCGGTCACGAATCTACAGCGCGTAAAATCGGATCACATGGAAAATCGATTTCGATACGCACGCGTGCCGACGGCAAACCGTACATAACCGACGATGGCTTGTATGTATACGATCTACAGTGTGACACGGGCCTGGATCCACTCGAACTTGAACGTGCTGCCAGGCAGATACCGGGAGTGGTTGAGATTGGAATCTTTAATGGGTTGGCAACAATGGCATTTGTGGGCTATGCAGACGGTCATGTAGAAAAGCTGCTTCCACATTGGTAGCCGCTTTAGTATCAAATCAATGCGGTGGCGCCACAGCGAATGTTGCAACATGGCCTGCCGCATAATGTGTTAGACGTGCGTCTACAGTAATTCCCGCTTCACTATACTCCAGGTTGTTTACCCGTCCATATTCGTAGCACCGTGCAAGTAGATCCGTTCTGTTGTAAGGTAAGCATATATGAACCGGAACCAGCTGCTTTTCCAGCAGGTGTACCATCTGCTGAGTCATTTCCTCGACGCCAAGGCCCGTTAACGCCGATATGGAACTGGAGTCCGGTGTATCGGTAACAGCCATTCGCAAAGCAAATTGGTCCTTAACAGCATCCACCTTATTGAACACTGTCATGACGGGTTTTTCGGACGCGCCGAGTTCATCGAGGACATCCACTACGGCCTGCATCTGTGTTTCATAGTGAGGGTGCGCGGCATCTACCACGTGCACTAGCAAGTCCGCCTCCACCGTCTCTTCCAGCGTCGCGCGAAATGCAGCCACCAGGTGTGTAGGCAGGTTTCGCACAAACCCGACTGTGTCTGTAACCAGAATGGACCAGCCGTCGTCGAGCGATACCCTTCGTGTGGTGGGGTCGAGTGTTGCGAACAGTTTAGCATCCGTAAACACCTCGCTCCCCGAAAGACGGTTGAGAAGGGTCGATTTACCGGCGCTAGTATATCCAACCAGTGCCACGGATGGAAACGGCAGCTGGCGCCTGTGGGCGCGCTGGTTCTGGCGCGTACTCCTTACCTCTACCAACTGGGCTTCAAGATCGCTTATTGTATCGCGGACTTTACGGCGGTCGGTTTCGAGCTTGGTTTCTCCCTGTCCACCTCGTACACCAATCCCACCCTGCTGCCTCTCAAATTTTGTGTAGAGGTTACCAAGTCTGGGCAAAAGGTAGGTTAGCTGTGCGAGTGAAACCTGAAGCTTGCCTTCACGAGTGTGAGCGCGCTGAGCAAAGATATCGAGGATGAGCTGCGTGCGGTCAATCACGCGGCATTTAACGGCATCCTCAAGGTTACGAGCCTGCACAGGCGACAGTTCACTGTCAACCACTACCAGATCGGCACCGGTATCTTGAACTCCTGCGAGAAGCTCCTCTGTTTTGCCTGGCCCTATGTAGTAGGCAGCATCCGGCCGACGGCGCCGCTGATAAAACTCTCCAACCACCATTCCTCCCGCAGTGGAGACAAGGTCCTTAAGCTCTTCCATCGCATAGGGTCGGATCTCCTCATCGGGTTCTACAGAAACCAGCAATGCCTTTTCTAGTGTGCTTGTATCAGAGTAACTGTTTTTTGTCATAGTATATTGTCCGTGAGCAGAATCCAAAAGTCAAGTACCTTGTCGTAATTCAGACCCATTGTGCTAAATTCCACCTGCATCTGCTGACGCAAGAATAATGTCCATGGTGGAAATACTTGTGGCATTTACGATGCCGCTGTAATCGTATCAAGCCAATGAATAGAACCGTCATTAGGGAACGCCGAGTGGTTATATTGGGAACAGGTAGCTGCAGGGATACCTACGTGGGATGTTGAAAATAAGTTAGCTAATAAATCGGCCGCTGTAGACGACAACGAACCTAACCATTTCGAATGTAAGTCTTCCGTGGCAGCAACTGTAAATGCATTCTGCAGTTTGGAGCGCTAACCCATGGAAAACCTGCTGTCTAGACGGTTTACCCCACCAAGTCTATTTGAACTAATACCCCCTACCCGAATAGGAACCCTTGAGCAATATGGCCACAAGTCGTGGCATGCTGTCGCCCAGGACCCAAGGCTGTTTGCTGCTGTTGAACAGATAACCGACACTGCTGCAGAATATAGAAACCGGGACATGCCGGTGCTTACAGACGAGTTGTACACTGAATTCTCTAGAACCGGCAGTCGACAGGGATTTGAGCGGGCCTATTTTGAACGCCGCCAGATGCTGGGGTATACCGCCGTGGCTGCACTGGTAGACGGCCGCGAGCCTGTTTTAGACTACTACTTCACGACGCTCGTTTCACAGCTTACGACAATACTGGATGAGGAGTCGTGGGCGCTGCCGGCCCACGTATATAATCCTACTGGCAGGGATCCCCAATACATTGATTTGTTCGCTGCTGAGACCGCGTATACCATGGCCGAACTGTGTCACGTCTTCGCCACGGTTATTCCCACAAATTTGCAGCGGCGGATACTAGAGCGTCTCCGATCCACAATATTTCAGCCATATATAGAGCATGCGGACGACTATCATTTCACCCACGATACGCATAACTGGAATGCGGTATGCCACCAGGGCGTACTCGGTTCAGCACTCCTGATTGAGCCGAACTCCGCGACTGTTGCGCAGATGCTCTCCGTCGCTAGCGACCGACTAGGCTGCTTTTTGGATGGGTTTACGCGTGACGGCGGTTGTACAGAGGGCCCTGGTTACTGGCAGTATGGCTTCGGACGGTTTTCTGCACTAAATCAACTCATTGAGCGCGTCACTCATAACGCCCTATCTCTATTCTGCGACGATGAGCGCATTGCCCGCATAGCTCAGTACCCGCTACACGTTATACTCTCCAATGACTACGTGGCCAATTTTTCAGATTGTGCTCGGCGTTTGGAGTTTGCACCCTGGCTGATGCAGTATTTGGGATATAGACTGAACGTGAGGGCCTTGTGTGAGTACGCAACAAGCACATTTGATCGTGCCTGTGCCAGGAAACCATTCCCGAGTGACCCGTACGCGGATTTCTTTCAACTATCCAGGTTACTTACCGTACTACCAGTAAGTAACGCAAACGTCAGGTCAGCAATGGCCGACACATATATGCCAGATCTTCAAATACTCTGTGCACACCGAGCAGATAGCCAGGGCCGATTATGGGAGTTGGCAGCGAAAGCGGGCCACAATGCAGAGCACCATAATCACAACGACTGCGGTAGCTATCTGCTGAACATAGCAGGCACCCCGATTGCGCTGGAACTAGGTGCACCCGAATACACGCGAGACTACTTCGGGCCTTCCCGGTACAGCTTCCTTGCAGCCCGAAGCACGGGCCATTCTGTTCCAATCATAAATGGTTGCGAACAGGCAGCAGGTGAGGAATTCCGTGCGCGAGTGGTTAAATGCGATGTTACGGGGCACACATTACTGTTTGCAACCGATCTCACAGAGTGCTACCCGACAGGCGCAGACTGCAGCTTACTCGTACGTGAGATACTGCTAGACGCCGCTGCGGCCCGCTTAGAAATTACAGACCGTTTTGTCCTGAGTGACACGGGCATGGTAGAGTCCACCCTCATCCTAGCCGATGGGGCCATGTCGGAGTCCTCGGCAGGACTGCTTATCAACATCGGCACCCTAAGGCTCACTCTTACCACGGGACCGGAGTGCCATGTAAAAACGGTTGAGAGGCTACTATTCCGAAGCGTAAATGGTGAGGAAACCACAGTTCAGCGTGTAATTATAGGCTCTACGAAGGCCATGAAAGAGGGTGTGCTGCAATACTCATTGGCTTCAAGAATCGACGGATAGCATCAATCCATCTGGCCCAGTCTGGATTTGGAGGCCGGGAACAATGACCTCTTAATCGACTGTTAGGATATCACTTGCTCGCGCATGTCGGCATTGTCGCGTTGCAGTTCCTGCCCAATCAATGCGGTGACTACGTCACTTTTTGCGGTTGAAGCAGAGGGCATAAGGTATACCGTCTGCGTGGGAAACGGAATGTTGATTCCTTCCTGATTAAATCGTTTGTAGATCGCCTTAATAAACTCCGACTGCAGTTTGTACTGAGCATTAAACTCTTTCACACGGAGGCCAACGGTGAAGTTAATGGACGAGTTTGCAAATTCCTTCCATGTGACGGAAGGGGTCCAGGTAGGATCTGCGCCGGGGATTTCAGCCTGTAAACTGGATGCCACCTCCAATGTTACACGCTCTACAAGCTCAAGGTCACTGTCATACGCGACACCACAGTTTACGTAAAGTGACATATCCGCTACGGGCAGTGTGTAGTTCGTGAAAACCGACTGGCTTAGTTTTGCATTAGGTATGACCACAACGTTATTCGGTAGCAGCCGTATACGGGTATTGCGCCAACCTATCTCCATTACGGTACCCTGTTGCCCGGACTCAAGCTGGATAAAATCACCTTCACGAATTGGCCTGTCAAGTCCTAAATAAAACCCTGCAAAAAGGTTGGAAAGCGTATCCTGGGCGGCCAGCGCTACTGCCAGCCCACCCACTGCACCGCTTGCAAGAAGAGGACTTAAGTTCACGCCAGATGTACTAAGGATGTACAGCAGGGCAATTACAAACACAATAATATCGAGTACCTTGCGTAAGGTGTTAACCTGATGAGTTATATCGCGCGACGCCGCGCCCCGCGCCACGGCAATATTTGTACGCCACATCATGAACAGATTAATTGCTCGAATAACCGCCCAGGTAACAACGATGATTGCAATAACATCGAGTGCGCGCGAAAGCAGCATCGATAAGTGCGGACTGTTGTCAATTTCTGGCAGTGATGCTAGCGAATAGTAGACACCCGCCAAAACCAGAACCCAGGTTAGTAACGAACGAAGCGTGCAAACCAGGCCTTCTTCGTGCTCGCTGCCATTGTGGTTTAAATACCTTCGCATGATTGAGGCGCCGGTTAACCTAACTAGCAGTGCAGCAACAAGAAACGCTGCGAGAATTCCCGCAGCGGTCAGCATAGAAACCAGGTTGCCCTGAAGCCATGTGGTGTGCAGCTTGGCCAAATTGTTCTCCTCCTAATTACAATCACCTACCATTTAGGTACGTTTAGAAATGCCCGACGAGCACCTGCAGACTCCACTCACGCCTTCCCAGGCTGCAGATTCCGTGTACCAACCCGGGAAATTGCTGCAAGCAGCGAGGAACAAAGAATTCTTTGTGACACGGCTACACAACGTGAGGGCGTCGATGATCCATTTCATCGACGTCCTCAATGGCAGCAAGTACAACATGGCCCACAGCAGTTCGCCCGCGGCTATTTGACCTGATTGACGAGGAACCTCGGCCATAGCGGTGCAGCCTGTGCCAGTGAGAGGTTTGAATAGGTGCTGAGATAACTGCCAGGATCTGGTACGTAGATGCTTAGACCGTGAGAACCGTCCTGGCCGGTAGGTCCGTGAGCGTTTTCAAGTATCGCCCCTGTCGGCCCAATCAGCGCATTCTGTACGTTAGCCGCGGCCTGCTGCAGATTGTTTGGTGCAGATGCCGTGCGAATGAGATCGCAGTAATCCCATAGGTCTTTGAAGTCACGGTACGCGGTAGTGTAATGCTGTGCTCCTCCCTGCGAGCGGTCAGGAAATGTGGGATCAAGCCTTAGCCTGTATATCAGGTTTTGCTGATCCAGTATGTGCTGGTTCAGCGCCCCGGCAAGCGAATTTAGAGCAGTTGCTACCTGACCCATACGACCCAGATCTACCATCGACTGCGTCAACTCGGAAGCATAACCATTTGTACTGGTTACATATGGCGGGTAATTTACAAACTCCTGTATTATGTGGTTGCCGAGGTCACAGGGCGTATCGTTTCCGGCATCTGCCTCGAGGTCGCCGATCCATTTATCGTAGGGATAGCCGGGCGCTGGAGGACTTTCTTCGGAACCCACCATAATTTTTGCAGAGTTGCGCAGCTGGTAAGCTACCTCTGTCATCTGTTCGAGCGAAGCGTCAAATATCACCATATCCAGCGGTTGGGCCGATGTTGCGAGCGCCGCAGGCAGTTCCCAGGTCTCAATTTCGTTCTGCGTCTCGTCGTCCACCGCAACAGCCCTTGGAGGTTCTGCCTTTGCGGACACGCCACGGTAGACATTTTCCCAGCCAGAACCATGGTCCCACACTAAAACCGCTAGATGGTCTGCCGGATAACTGGTAGACCCCCATTTCACAAAGTCTGCGAGGGCATGCCAGCTGCCCATATCGAGCGTTCCGTTTGGTTTACCATTTGGATCTGGCAGCGTGTCCGACATCCCAGCCGTACTAACCGGTGTCGTTCCCGTTGGATCCGGCAGGCGGTCGCTTTGCAGCACCGTGGTGTTACCGTTTTGAATAGCAGCTACATCTGCCGCGGAGTGCCGGTGTATAAAATACCGCCGCACCCCGTAGAACGTCGGCGTACAATTTGGGCAGCTGTTAGTAATTGCAGCGGGTATCTGTTTCCACTGGACCACGATGTTGACATTACTGTCCGAACCTACCGAGGCGAGCTGGGCGATGTTCTGGAGGCTGTAGGGTTGTAAATTATTCGCTGCCTGCATATAGATAAGAATCGTCCATTTCGCACGTCCATCTGTATGAGGAGTTGGCGTGCATACAGAGCGGGTGGTATACGGAGGCGGCGTTGTGGGTGGTACAGGGGGCGGTGTTGAGGTGGAGGAACTCCCGCCTGATCCACAGCCTTCCATGAGAATCGCACCCAATAACAAAAATGCACCCAGTACCCGAGACAGGTGGTAGCCAGAACGTGAGGAAAACAACTGTTTCAATCCTTTCGATACAACACATTGAAACTGACGTGCTGCGGCATGAGATTAGACGCTGTACCAGGTTGATGGTTAGATGCAATTATGCAGCTTCTGGGTGATTATATCTACTAGTGAAGAAGGAAAACTCTGAAGACTAGTCCAATACTATTGATCTGTGACTTCACGGCAATTTCTGCGGTGAAGTACCATGGAGGCAGCAGCACTGAACAACCATAACCTTGCGGTAGTTCAAAACACCAATCAGTCATCCAAACTTGTTAATCCCACCCTGGGCAAGGTACTCCTTCGTCTGTGGCGCCTTGCAGCTCTGCCAATAGCGGTTGTTGCTGCCGCTTTTTCATACCACGGAGTGCGCCTAACTGCTGAGGATTTCTGGGTAGTTCTACTCGTAACACTCCTTTTGTGCTGGGTTGGGTACCCTGCTTCAAGTCGGTATTCGCGCCATCCTGCGCTGTACACTCCGCTACTTATAGCGGTGTCTTTATGGGCTAGGCGTCCCGATGCGGCTACCGCAGCACTTGCAGCAGGACTTCTCATTTCACGCGCCGGCCGGTTCCCCCATAATGATCGACGTGCAATGCGTTACAGTGCAGCGCAGCTCACTTTGGCCGCGGCCGTTGGCAGTTGGCTGTTTCATGGCCTGCCGCTACGGCCCGTGTGGGCCGCAGCGCTCGCCGCAGGAACCGGATTTGTAGCAGTTGGTTTCCTCATGGAGACTCTCAAATGGCCGGTGCGCGGATACCAGCCCCAACTACGCGCCGCGGATAGATGGCTGCTGCCGCTCACGCTTGAAATGCCGGTCATCGTGCTGCTAACGCCTATTGCAATTCGCGGACACGTTCCTGCCGCACTTGCCGCTATCGCCTCTCTGCTTATGATTGGCCGCCTTGTAGCCCAGGCCGGTGAAATTCGGGATTTGCGTCGCCAGCTTACAGCCGCGGAAGCCATGGGTCGTGCAAGCACCACTAACATGGAGCACGCAACCAGTACGGCACTGTTGCAACGATTTCTTGAGCTTGCCCAGGCACTGGTAGATGCAGATCAGGCCCTTGTCTGGACACTCGATAACAGTTCGGGGGAGCTAACCCCTGCAGTATCCTGCCCGGATCTTGGCTCTTACCGTAACAAAACCGCTCTGTTTGGAGAAGGCCTCATTGGCCATGCTGCGGCCCGTGTAAGCCCGAGGCTCGTTGCAGATGCTGCCCGTGATCCCTATCGCGGTCAGCATGAAACTGCCTCTGGTGCATGGCTGCTCTATCCCATCGTTGTGCATGGCCAGGTGCTTGGAGTTGCTCACTGGGTGAGAAGTACCAGCCGCCCATTTACACCAGAGGACATCGAGCGACTGGATGCACTCGCGCCACAGGCAACGATTGCTCTTGAAAACATCCAGATTCGCGCCCAGCTCGTACAGAGATC
>JAJYCW010000177.1 GCA_021777995.1 bacterium | reverse complement strand
CCGATCTGAGGTCTCGAATAAGCAGCACAACGAGAGCTGCTTCGTGGCCCTTGGGATTGCGCACCCTAATCGTGAAGGTGCACTGCCCTCCTACAAGCGGTTGCTCATCAAAAAGCGCTGTGTCGATGGTACCGCCGGTGAACCGGTCGACTTTTATGCGATGCTGTTGGTAACTCCGCGCACTAGTCACTGTCGTTTCGCTAACGCGCAGCCTACTCGCTGACTGATCTATTCGCTGTTCCGGCGGGGAGCCGCACAGGTCTGCAAGGCGAGCCGAGGCGCTTTCAGCGTCGAGGGTGCTTAGAATACGGCCTAGTTGTGCTCGGATGGCTCCCGCAATGCTCGTGCCGCTTAGAATTGCACGGCCGGCCTCGGTAAGGTGAACCTTGTCCGGGCTGCTGGCATCGGAGCCTGGGCTGCCAATTAGCAATGTACCGTCGAACTCAAGGCTCAGAGTGGCAGTAAGCGCCTCCCGCTTGTCCGCAGGTAAAGCGCCCGGCTTATAGTCTGGCCATGCATCTATGACTGCCTCCTGCACGGTGGCGTGCCCTGCCTTGTGTTCAAGTGGAGAACTTGAGTAACTGCTCGCCGCATACCCCAGGCAGCCAGGTAAGGTTTGCATATCGTACCGGTGAGCGCGAATATTGTGAAGGGTAACAGCACCTAGACCCCTCGTGCGTCTTGCCCCCAGGTTGATGGCGCCGGATTCCAGTCCGTTCAATGCAGTCGCGAGTGCACCAACAAGCCTATCCTCATCTGGGACCCTGGGTACAATCAGGTCTACCCTTATCGGGAATGTTGCGCCGGGCAGCAACAGTTCACGGTCGTATTTTGCACCATCCTTCGCTGTTCCCGTGGTGTGGTCGATGCCAACACCATCGCGAATAGTAGAAGCACCTGTATGGGCAACGCTGTCGAAGCAAATAAGACTGCTTTCGTGCCCGTCATCTTTATCGTCAGACCCGAAGAGCCTACTCACCAGGCGTTCACGATCATCTTTTCTGTACCCCTGAAGGTAGTCTGCAAGGTGTGAGCGCAAGGCGCCGGCAAGAGTGGTGCCATACAGCACGGGGCAGCCATCCGCAGTACGGCTGAACGTGCTATCGCAAGTGCCGGACTCTTCGCTGCCGAGTTGCGTAGCAGTCTTAAGCGTCAGATCTGCCGTTACGGTCCATCGCACTGCAATTTCCCTACGGCACTCATCAGTGGTCATCTTGCATCCTCACTCTTCTGTTTGATGCGGGACATAAAGGCTAACAGAGACTGCAGATATAGCCGTTGTACATCGCGTTCCACGTTCCTCCAAATCTCTGCTGTGCTAGCCTCATCAACTAGCGTGCATTGCTGCTTGTCACCGCCGTTACTCAGGCGAAATACAGATTCGCCGGCACCAGCGCGTTTTAACGTGACTTTTAAGGGCTCGTTGTTGACCCTACATACTTGCAATTGATTGGCGGCAGCATCCTTCAGCCTGCGGTCGGTACTCCCAAACCAGACTGCGAGAATCTCACGCCAATTATCCGAAGTAAGCGCGGTACGCACGCGTCCAAGACAGCTAGTTGTGGGTATGCGGGTGGCCCGGTCGGCGGCTTCCCTTGCTGCTGCAACCGCCTGGGTTCTAGCGAGGCGCAGGTAGAGCCGCCGCTGCGCCGCCACCAGGTCTGGCGGAATTTCCGTTGTGGGTACTGCGGCCGATTCCTTGTGCTTTTTTAAAGAAACGGTTTCAGGGTATTTTGCAATCATGAAGCAGCCCATGCCCTCTGCCGTGCGCTCGCCAATTGGGCTAGACTGCAATTTGCGTACGTGGGCTTCGTCGATATCTCGCAACGCCTGCAGCCATACCGTGGCACCCGCAGCAGCTGATGGAACTGTTGGTAGTTCGCTACGCCACAACCTGTTGTAGCCCGAGGTTCTGCTGGCTTTAAGGCAGGTCGCCTTCACGTTTGCCAACGTCGCAAACCGGTCTGCGATGACAGCTTCCAAGGCAAACGGATCGAATTCCCCTGTATTGGGGTTACGAACCACAGCATCCGAGGTTAATACTATCTCGAAATCGTCACCACTCGCGATTTTGTGTTGTGGCATTCGACCGGTTTCAGTTTTAATATCCCATTCTGTAGGTTCAACCACAACTGGATCACCGCCGTAACCAATGCGCCTTGAACGGCCCAGCCACAGCGGCTCACTCACTGCACGCACCAGCATGTCCAGGATATTCTTGTCGCAGTTGCGGAGCGCAACGCATCCGGTGAACGTCTGGCCCGGTTCAAGGGCTTCGTAGACAAATACAGTTGATTTACCCGCTGAAGCGTGGCCCGTTTCACGATGTCGCTGTTGGTGGACGCGCAATCCTGTACGCGCGGTACAAGAAAAGTATTTCGATCCGGTCTGTTCATAAAAATGAGAGCTGAGCGGTTGCCTTTGACGGTTCGATCGATAGCCGGAGTTCTCAAATAGGATTTGCATATCGAAGCCTGGGTTGGCAATGCTGTCTTCCAATTTAGCCGCATCCTTATCGCGTCTGAGCAATATTGGCCATGGAATGCTCCGGCGCCCCCTCACATTGGGCGTGGCGTTCAGGAAACGGACGTCGCCAGAAACGAGTATCTTGATAAGGTCCGCATCAGTCGCGCCGTGTCTCACGAGCGCCGCAGCAACCGCGCCGCGCAAGGTTGCACCCGGTATGTAATCGAGCGATTTAGTGGTATTGGGGTCCGAAGCCGGTGCCGCAAGTATACAGGGCGCGCGCAGCGTTAGCTGCAGTGGCAGGAAAAGTGTCTCGCCAGAAACGCTTGCTGGGTCAACTCCCCAATTGATTCCCGCTGCCTGCTGTTCGGGATTCCATTTCATCTCGAGTTTGATGTGGCCGCACCCTCGATTTCGATGTAGTCCGGCATGGCGAGTAAGGGACAAAAGCTGTTGGAATAGCTGCAATTGTTGCGGTGTAAGGGGTTGAACTACTGTGACTTCCGCCTCCAGGGTTAAGCCTCTAACAAGTGTCCGAATGCGTCGCATCGACTCGCGTAAGGGGGTACCAGTGTTGCGGTCTTCCGCAGTCATGATTCGCTCAGTAGTAAGTGCTGTGCGGACTACGGACTTTGGCACCGACTTTTCGCCTCGTTTTTGAGCAAAAATTAGCTGCCTACTAAATGCAGGTGGCAATTGCGCATTGCCTATTCGCAGCAGACAGGCATCATCGTGACTTTGCGTTTTACCAAAAAGGGCGTAACCTGCGCGATCCAGATCTATCACCGGCTGCAGTGCCAGCCAGGTATCGCGCAACAGGCCATGTATTGTCTTGCCATGCAGAATGGGAAGACCGTCTTTATCAACAGAGATATCCGTATCAATGGTGGTGTCCTGAGTAGACGGCGAGGAGAAACAGGTGTCGCTCATGAGCGTTATATTCAGTGTGCCCCAAAGTGGCATTATAACTCCCCTTTCTCTAACGGGAAATAGAGGTCGTAAAGCTCGCCTGCGTCTAGTAAAATGGTTCCTAACCCACCATCGGCAAATCCTGTGGGAGTGTTAAAAGGTTCCTGCAGGCTCGCGAACGGATTATCGCTTGTAGAATTGGATGATTTCGACCTCAATTTTAATGCCCGGGCGACGTGTTCGCCGTCCGCGCCTGCCTGCGCCGCTTCAATTATCGACTTAAGCAAACTGCGCGACTCTCCAAATTCCTTCCAGAGCGTGGGCAGTGCACAGTTCAACAGATCGAACAGAGATGGTGACTTGCCGGTTAGGAGGTATGGTCGCTGGGTGGCGCCTTTAAAGGTTGGTTCCGCAATTTCCATCTCTCCCTGTCGGTTAAGCCACCACGTCAACGAGGAGGGCGGATGTTGTCGCGTTCCAGTTTCTTTCGCAGAGGTCTCTTTGGCCCTTTTTTGTAACTTGCCAGCCAACTCATTGGCGCGTGCAAATGGAAACTTGTTGTTGACGTAGAGGATGCCCACGCTAGCGGTAAGGCTTTGGAATTCAATCGGTACGGTCACGTCTAGTTGTTCCAGTGCGCCCACCAAGTGGGTGGCCATCGCCATGGCGACATGTGCATCGCAGACAAAGCTGAGGTCATCGCCGCCCTGGTAAATCTTACGATACGGAAACCTGCCGCCTTGCTTCAGTTGCAGGCTGCGTGCCTGCCACGGATGTTGCCACAAGTTGCTATCAAACTTCGAGTTGATTGCTGATGTCGCCGCTTCCCACGCGGCGTTCCACCGCTTTCGCACGGATAGCGACCAGTTGCTTAACCCAACTCTAAATTCCTCATCGGGAATTGATCTCTCTTCGGCTGATTTCATCCAGGTAATGATGCGATTCCCCATTGAAAGACCATCCACGCTTACAACTGCCATGAGGTCAGACTTCTCGAACAAACCGTCGCTCTTCTGTCCTCGTCTAACCTTGCAGATAATTTTATTCAGGTCGCGGTGTCCACGCAGTGGTTGATCGCTACCTACACCGTCGGACATTTCGTCCGCAAAACTAGATTGTGGTTCCTGCCAGCCAGGATGGTGCAAGGAGATTGACCTTGGTGCGGTGAGTTTTCTGCGTTCCAACTGACGCATGCCCGCCTGGTAGCCTTGCAGAAGATGACCTTCCTCAAATGGCGCTAACGCGGTGACCGCGGTTAAATTAGGGTAGCGGCTCAAAAGCTCATACTGCACAGTCTTCAAGATGTTGGCAACTTCCTCATCGGTTGACCCTGTCAGTGTGAGATTGCCGCCCGCGGTGTACAGCAGGTTTTCTCCAGCAACCGTCGCGAAAAGGCCATCCGGTGCGGACAACCCCTCGATAGCCTCCGACGTGGAAGCAATCTCCTGCAAGTTATTAGAACGAAATATTACGTCTTGAATGCCCGATATATCCAGCAGCCCGACAGTAGGCATGTTCAACTCCTTGAGTCAATTCCTTAGTCACATTGTATTAGTTGGTACACTTAGTAAATCTCTTAACATAGGCGGAATTTCGTCGACCGGGTTAGGATTCCAGAAAATCTTTTAACGAGTCCGTGTCACCTTTTGTCCAGCTTTCAACGTCGGGAATTCCGAACAATGTCAGTCGTGGTATGCTACCAAGACTTTTGTTAGCATTGCCCAAACGGAATGTGTCAACAAAAATGGGACAGAAATGTGAGTTACGGTGTTGCGTCTTTGGTTTGATTTACCTCCCTTGATGCAGTGTT
>JAJYCW010000059.1 GCA_021777995.1 bacterium | reverse complement strand
TCGCGAAATTTCGTTCTGTGCACACTCTATTCTTCATGAGGGCATCTTTGAAGTGCCCAACACTCAGCAAGACAGCCGGTTTATCGATAATCCTCTGGTAACCGGTGACCCCGGAATCAGGTTCTACGCGGGCGCGCCTCTGATTACCCCAAACGGCCACAAGCTAGGCACTCTCTGCGTAATTGATAAGGTACCGCGTAAGCTTAATGACAGTCAGCGACACATTCTCACAACTCTTGCTAACCAGGTCGTTACGCTGCTAGAGTTACGCCACCATGCCCTCAGACTAGAACGTGAGGTGGTTGAACGCGAGTGGATGGAAGACGCCCTAAGGTTGGAGCATGGCATTCTCAATTCCCTTGTACAGGCTAGCAAAGATGCCATCTTCGTAAAAAACCGAGAGGGACGCTATATTTCGGTCAATCCCGCAGCTGCACAGCTCATCGGCCACAGCCAGTCATGGATCCTGGGAAAGGACGATTGTACTCTGATGGGTCCTGAAGCAGGCATGGCGATCATGCGCAGCGACCATGAGGTGTTGGAGTCCGGTATGTCGCGCACAGTGATGGAACGGGCTAATATTGCCGGCGACCAGCGGATATTGCAGACTACCAAAAGTGTTTGTTATGCAGATAACGGTCAGGTGCTAGGTGTTGTGGGTATCGCGCGTGATGTTACTGAACAGGCCGAAGCCAACAAACTTATAAAAGATAAAACTGCCGAGTTACAAGCAGTGCTCGGATCGTTACCGGATGTGTACATCCGGTTGAACAGCAGCCTGCGCATACTCGACATTCAGATGCCCGCCGGATTTCCCCTCTATGCACCAGCCAGTGCACAGCCGCGTGTGGGTGATCCCCTCCAGTCGTTGGAAGGTGACCTCGGTTGCGCACTCCTCGGCCAAATGGCCCGAGAGGTGCTGCAAACCAACCAGCCTCGAGAGCTTGAGTACGCTGTAGGCACTGGGGAAAACGTTCGCGCACGTGAGGCACGCATCATGCCGCTCAATCCCCGGCAGATCGTCATCGTCATCCGGGACATTACCGATCGGAGAGCGGCTCAGCAGGGGCTAGAACGACATTTGCAGATGATGAGCGCGCTACGCAATATCGACATAGCAATCAACTCATCCATGGATCTGCGCCTTACGCTTAGTGTTGTTCTAGATCAGGTCATGACACAACTTGACGTAGATGGCGCGAATATCCTGCTCTATAATCCCATCACGTACTCTATTGACTACGCGTGTAGACGTGGTGCCTCACCTTACCACGGCAGAACCTCGTGGCGCCTTGGCGACGGGCTCATTGGCCGCGCCGCACACGAGCGGCGCATGCTTACCAGAAGCGACGACGATGGCATTGATTTCGACGGTGCCAGCTACTATGTTGCACCGCTATTGGCAAAGGGCCACCTTAAAGGCGTACTGGAGGTTTACCACACCGTTGCCCGGCCGGTTGCACCGGAATGGCTTAAGTTTCTCGAAATGCTAACCGGCCAGGCAGCGATAGCGATTGATAATGCAACGCTCTTTGATGACCTGCAGCGAACAAATCTTGAACTACTGATGGCTTATGACGAGACGATCGAAGGATGGTCGCGTGCACTGGATCTGCGCGACAAGGAGACTGAAGGACACAGCCATCGCGTAACCGAAATCACCCTTCGCATGGCCCGACGATACGGTGTTCCAGAGCACGATCTCGTGCATATTCGTAGAGGTGCACTGTTGCACGACATTGGCAAGTTGGGTGTGCCGGATAATATCCTGCTGAAGGACGGGCCGCTCAATACGGCCGAGTGGGAAATTATGAGACGACATGCGCAATATGCGTTTGAGATGCTATCCCCAATCGCCTTTCTGCGGCCCGCGCTCGATATTCCCTACTGTCACCATGAGCGGTGGGACGGCACCGGATACCCCCGACGCCTGCAGGCCGAGCAAATTCCGCTCGCCGCCCGTATCTTTGCTCTGGCTGACGTGTGGGATGCGTTGCGAAGCGACAGGCCGTACAGGAAAAGCTGGGGAGTAGAGCAGGTAAGGCAGTTCATTGCCAGTGAAAAAGGCTCTCACTTCGACCCCAACCTGGTGGACCTGTTTTTAAGCCTCGATATCAGCGACCTTGCCCCTGTGTCCTCATAGGGGTGATCGTCGTTTCCAGGTATCAAGAAGCATCAGAGCTTCCATCGGCGACAACGTGCTGATATCGAGTTGCTCCAGTTCCTCAATGATGGGGTGCTTTTCCTGTTCAAACAACGTAAGTTGCAAGCGCTGTTTTTTGACCATTGCGGGCTCTACCGCCAGGACACCACGCGCAGTTCCTGCCGTATTTTTTTCCAGACTTCGCAATACCTGCCCTGCACGATCCAGCACTTCGGCCGGAACCCCCGCCATTCTAGCCACCTGAATGCCGTAACTCTTGTCCGTGCCCCCTGGTACAAGTTTGCGTAGCCACACAATACGATCGCCTTGCTCTTTTACGGCTACTCTGTAGTTCTTGACCATCGAAAAGTGATTAGCCAGCTCGTTCAGGTGGTGATAATGAGTAGCAAAAAGAGTTTTGCAGCCGACCTGTGCGAGATACTCCGCTACTGCCCACGCAATGGAAAGCCCGTCATAGGTACTCGTACCACGGCCGATTTCGTCCAGCACGACGAGACTTCTAGGTCCTGCGTTATTAAGAATCGCCGCAGTTTCGTTCATCTCAACCATAAACGTGCTCTGCCCGCTCGCCAGTTCGTCGTGCGCACCTACGCGTGTGAATATACGGTCTACCAGGCCAACCAGGGCGCGGTCGGCAGGTACATAACTTCCAACCTGAGCAAGTAGCACGATCAAAGCAGTTTGCCTGAGATAGGACGATTTGCCACTCATATTCGGACCGGTGATAATAATGAGCCGGCTCTCCTCATCCATCTTGCAGTCGTTTGGAATATAGGGGCCGAACGCATTTATGCGTTCAATTACAGGATGCCGGCCGGCAGAAATTTCTAGCTGGTCGCTATCATTTACCACCGGCCGCACAAAATGGTACCTCGCTGCAGTTTCGGCCAACGAAGCAAAGACGTCTAGAGTGGCTACCGCTCGCGCACTGGTGAGCACCTCCGCCGATGCTGCGGCTACACGCTCGCGAACATTGTTGAACAGCTCATACTCAAGCTCGACTGCCTTTTCGTCGGCATTTAGAACACGCGCTTCATACTCTTTGAGCTCCGGAGTGATATACCGTTCTGCGCCTGCTGTTGTCTGTTTACGAATGTAATTCGCAGGTACTTTGGCCAGGTTAGCCCGGGTAACCTCTATGTAGTATCCAAACACTGCGTTGTACCCAACCTTAAGGGAGGGAATACCGGTGCGCGCCCGTTCATCCGTTTCCAGAGTGGCGATGTAGGTGCGGCCCTCGGCGGCCATTTGCCTTAGCCGGTCCAGTTCCTCGCTGTAACCGGATCGAATTAGTCCGCCTTCCCGCAAGCCGGCCGGCGGGTCATCCGCAATGGACCTCTGAATACGGTCTAATATCTCAGGCTGAACCGCAAGCCGGCGCTGCAAACCCACAAGTTGCCCGCGTTGAACATCATTAAGCGCTAGCGCAAGCTCCGGCAAACGCTGCAACGCCAGTTTTAGCCCTACAAGGTCACGAGCGTTAGCCATACCGGCAGCACAGCGAGTCACAAGGCGCTCTATATCACCCATACCACGGAGTAATTCGCGTACGTCGCCCCGCAGGATCGCACTGCAATACAGCTCTTCCACTGCGTCCTGCCGATCGGTTATAGACTGAATATCGAGCAGTGGCTCTTCCAGCCAGCGGCGTAGCAAACGCCCTCCCATTGATGTGAGCGTCTCGTCCATGGTGCCCAACAGGGTGCGTTGACGACCGCCATCGCCTAAGGGGGTGGTTATCTCCAGATGACGCCGCGCAGCCGAGTCAAGTGTCATGAATTCTCGCGTGGAATACGTGGAGAGTGTCTTGATATGGTTTAGGGCTTGGGCCTGGTTCTTCTTTAGATACCGTAAAACCAACGCGCAAGCGTCTATTCCAGTCGTATATTCATCGCAGCCAAACCCTCGTAGAGACTGCGTTTCAAAGTGATGGAGAAGCAGGTTTCTACTTCCCCCACCTGTCTCGTGAGGCTCTGATGGAACCAGTGTAAGGGCAGCAGGAAATGCACCCTGCAGCGCCTCGAGCCAACTCTCATCACAGTCGGAAGGCGCTATCACCTCAGCCGGACTTAGCCTGAGGATCTCTTCGAGAAGTTTTTCAAGCCGATTGTCGCCGTCGATTTCCGTGGTAAGAAACTCTCCAGTGGAGACATCAACCACGCCTACACCTGCCACAGGATCGCCCACCACGGCTGCGACAAGGTAATTGTTGCTACGCGAATCCAGCATCGCGTCTTCTAAAACCGTTCCAGGCGTAACGATCCGGGTCACTCGCCTCTTTACGAGCCCCTTTGCCAATTTTGGATCTTCCACCTGATCCATTAACGCGACGCGGCAGCCCCGCGCAATCAGGCGGCTAATGTACCGCTCTGCAGCATGATGAGGCACACCCGCCATAGGGATTCGGGTACCACCGTCTTCGCGGCCGGTGAGCGTGATTTGCAGCAAACGGGAGATGGTCTCGGCGTCGGGACCGTAAGCCTCGAAGAAGTCACCCACACGCATGAGCAGGATGACACCCGGGTGTTCGCGGCGGGTAGTAAAATACTGCTTTAGAAGCGGAGTGCCGCCCGGATAACTGTCATCCACCGAAGTTGGCATCGTTGTGGAAGCCTGGGGAGAGTCAGACACGGGCAGCTCTTTTCAGCGCGCGATCTTCGCAACTGCAATGGCGGCGCAAGCTTTTGCCGCATCCCACACGAAGAACCATCCGGCGCCAGCAGCAAAAGCCTGAAGTACATTGAGGTGGGGATGAAAACTGAGAGCCAGCCAACTGCACCCAGAAAAATAGATCAACCCAATCGCGCTGGCGCACGCTAAGGCCATCTTCTTTTCATTGCGGCCGCACGCCAACCCTGCGACCGCTGCTGCCACGGGGAACGCGAGAATGTATCCTCCAGTTGCTCCCATTACCGCAGCGACTCCCAGCGGCCCTGGAGCAAATACAGGCAGTCCTAGCAAACCAATTGCCAGATATTGCACTGCAGATACCGCACCCCAAATCGGTCCCAACATCAGCCCAGCAAGCAACACTGTAAACACCTGCATGGTTGCGGGCACAGGGGTACCAGGCAGCGGAAAGGCACAGTGCGCGCTAAGCGCCAGGAGCCCAGTAAATATGACCGAGCCACGCCACCCCTGCATCCATGTGGGTAGCGACGAATATACGTTCTCAAAACCACGTAATCTACTGAATTGCGTCAATGTTAAAGCACTCCGGTTTGTATCGTCGAGATTGCGTTATGCCTTGGCATCAGATAAAATGCGGCGTTGTATGAAATCTGTGGAGACCTCACCACGCCGGTAAAACGCATTACTCAATATGCGCTTCTGGAAACCAATGTTTGTTTTAACACCATCAATTTCCATTTCAGCAAGACATCTCTGCATGCGAAGAATCGCTCCCTGGCGGTCCTTATCCCAAACTATGACTTTCGCCAGCAAGGGATCATAAAATGGTGGAACCTCGTAACCCGCATAGATGTGGGTATCTATCCGTACTCCATAGCCTCCTGGAAGTACAACGCGGGTTATTCTACCGGCACTAGGTATAAAACCCTTTGCAGGATCCTCTGCGTTAATACGGCACTCAATGGCATGGCCGTTAGTGCGTATCTCCTTCTGGCTAAAGCCGAGTCGCTCGCCTGCGGCAATACGTATCTGCTCCTTTACCAGGTCAACTCCGGTAACCATCTCAGTTACGCAGTGTTCAACCTGCAGGCGCTTATTCATTTCCATGAAGTAGAAATCGCCGTGGCTGTCAACCAGAAACTCTATGGTGCCAGCGTTTACGTAGCCAATAGCCTTGGCTGCTTTTACAGCCGCATCACCTATACGACTCCGTTGTTGAGGAGTAAGTTGAACCGCAGGCGCTTCCTCTAGCAGCTTTTGGTGTCGCAAATTCTGAACAGAGCATTCGCGTTCGCCAAGGTGCACTACGTGACCATGCTCATCGGCCAAAATCTGCACTTCGACGTGCCGAGGCTCCTCAACAAACCGCTCCATGTACACTTCAGCGCTGCCAAAGGCTGAGGCGGCTTCTGTACGCGCCATGTCGAGTTGCCGTGGAAGTTCGTCCTCGTTCTGTACTAACCTAATTCCCCGGCCACCACCGCCGTGTGCCGCCTTTATTAGCAGCGGAAATCCAGTTTTACGTGCAAACCTTAGCGCTTCCTGATCGTCCGAGATCATTCCTTCCGTACCGGGAACCACAGGTACGCCAGCAGCGCGCATCGTTTCGCGAGCCGACGACTTGTTGTTCATCCGATCCATTACGGCCGCGGAGGGTCCAATGAACTTCAGGCCGCACATTTCGCAAGCCTCAGCAAAATTGGCGCGTTCAGATAAAAATCCAATACCTGGATGAATTGCCTCGGCACCTGTTATACGCGCCGCGCTAATGATGTTTGGCATATGCAGGTAACTGTCTTTGGGAGCGGGAGAGCCTATACAGACAGATTCATCTGCAAGCCGCACGTGCAACGAATCAGCATCGGCGGTAGAATGCACGGCAACCGTTCTAATTCGCATTTCGCGGCACGCACGTATAATGCGAACGGCTATTTCCCCGCGGTTCGCAATGAGAATTTTCTCAAACATCGGGTGAGCTATTAACCTCTATACTATAAAGAATCTGTCCAAACTCCACAGGCTGATTATCGTCCACGTGAATGTCAATCACCTGTCCGTCTACATCAACTACCACTTCGTTGTGAATATCCATAGACTGTATTGTGCAGAGAGTTTGGCCGTTCGTTATACGGCTGCCCATGCCGACCATCGGCCGCAAATGACAGAAAATTCCAACGTACGGAGCAGTCACATCGTGGTAGCTTACCGTCTGACTGTCGGGCTCGATAGCCACCAGGTCCTGCGAACCTGACATGGAAGCGTCGGAGAGACTCTCAATATCACCCACAGTCTGCATGGTGCCACGCAGAGGATCGCGCCTGATGGTGAGGCGTCGGTCGCCTTGCTTCAGGGTGATCTCGCGCAACTGGGAGTTTTGCACCATATCGACGAGGCTCTGAAGTTCGTCCAAATTCATTGCAACTCCAAACGGTTATATTTTCAGCGTGAAGACAACATATTCTACCAGCCTCAACGCAAAAGAGAGCACTATCATACCCAGGCAGAAAATGAGAATTCCCTCAATAAAGATGGAACCCGTAAGATCCTGAGTTAGAACGGAAGCGCCGGTAGAAGCCGTGCCCGTAAACTGTAGGTGCCCCACGATAGCATCTATATTATGCAGCATATTGGCAAGCCACGTTTGCACAGCCGAGTAATTGAGAACAAAGAAGAGTGGCACTGCGAGTGTAACAATAGGCGAGAACAGGTTGTACTTTTGGCGCTGATGCTCGTTATAAATAACGCAGTTATTGCATCGTTCCCGCTTTCTAGCAGCTGAAAGGTTGGGATTTTGCGGTATTCTCACCCCCCTGGGACCTACTTTGGTAGGCAGTGCCGTAGTGGTACTCGACTCACTCTTCGCTATGAGATCTCCGATGGCGACAAAACCACTGCCCACACCCTGATTGGCTGGGGATGCACCACCGGAATTCGCCATTGAAAGGCGCATAATGTGCTCTTCACACATACAACCAACACGGTGTTTCCAGCATTTTGATCGAGCATGAAAGATGGGACAGGTTTTACGTACGGCCTCCTTGCAATAGGGAAGCTGCCAACATTTTGCAGCTGCGCCTAATATTGCCCTGGGGTTATCCTCTTCTTTGGCGTTGGCACCATATTTCATTGCTGTGAGATCTGGGCCGCTTGCAGAGTTTCTAATTCTGTCCCAGATACCACGCAGAATGAGAATACCGCCTGCTATAGCTAGCATGAGAGCTACTTCGCCCATCTCACTTAACGTTGCATGTGCGACCATGCCGGCTTTGAGCTGCGTTCCACTTGAGCTTAGGTAATCAAGAGCGAGGTTCACGCCGTATGAAAGTGCCGCAGCAATTACCAGGAGCATCCCGCCTACAGTCGTGTTGTCCCAAAAAAGAACAACCGCTAGAATGAGCGCAATGGGGAGAGAAACATTAATATAAGACGATAGCTGCAGCACCACGTTCAAAGCATGATGAGCCGCCAGAGTAGACGTACTGGCGGCAGTTGCAAGCTGACCGCTAAATAGCCCGTAGATGATGTAGCCGCACATCACTGCATTTGCACCCGCTATTACTGCAAAAATCTTCTGCAATGTGCTAATTGTAGAGACCGGCAGATTGAGCGGCGTCTCACGGTCGCGCACTCTCGTCGAGATTTTCATGTTCGGCAGGAGCCTCACCTTTTCAAAATTACGGCAGTTAACCGTGTGCAGAACCTACAAATGCGGGGTGCGGCTACAGGTAATCTACTTAACTCGCTCCAGGTAGGCGTCTATTCGCGTGTCAACCTTCACTTTATCCCCTACGTTGATAAAGAACGGAACGTTGATGACGGCTCCTGTCTCGAGGGTGGCAGGCTTAGACCCACCCTGTGCAGTATCACCACGAACTCCCGGATCCGTTTCAGAGACCTCGAGTTCCACAAAGAATGGAACTTCCGCACCAAGTATCTTTTCGTCAAACTCCACTACCTGAACTTCCATACCAGGTTTCAGGTACTTAATCGAATCACCAAAAGTTGCACGATTTACGGACACCTGATCGTACGTCTCTGGGTGCATCAGCACAAACTCATCGTCCTGTTCGTACAGGTACTGCATTGGGTGCCTGGCAAGTATTGCCTGCTCCAGCTTCTCCCCAGCATTGAAAGTCTTATCAATGACACCGCCAGATTTCAGACTTTTCAATTTGCTGCGCATCACTGCTCCGCCCTTACCAGGCTTGTGATGCTGAAACCATACTATGGTGTAAATCTCACCGTCGAGAATGATGGATACGCCATTTTTAAAGTCGGCAGTATCGATTTTAGGCACGGTCAATCCTCCTGACACTATTGAACTAAAGTCCATTATAGCATAGGGCGAATCTGGAGGTTTCGCCTCGCTTTGGTCGGAGGGCACATTGAGAAACCGGCGCATCACCAATGTTGTACAACTGCACTATAGGACGACCTGCTGCCCCCAAGAGTTACAACATTCACCTCGCAATGAAATCGGAGCACACACAAGAATGATCGTCACACCAAGACGCAAGACGTGGCCCAAACCGCATCTGGAATGCGCACACGCGCGGCTCATACTTCTGTTGGGCCTACCTCCAGATGGAGATGATCACTGTTTGGGCAGCCTAGAAATGCTAACGCGCACGCCTAATAAACTTCACCCATACCTGATAGGCCTCAAACATCCGAACTGCACAGTATTAATCATTAGGTAATCACATGAATTTTATCACGTTCTGGAAATTTCCGAGTGTGAATTATTTCACACAAAATTCGGTCAGGTTTTCATGAAGTATGTGCGCAATGATCTTGAATATATGCCTTCGATATTTTAATACGATCAACCGGCACCCGCACAATTCATCGAAAATGGTTGACAACACGAGTGGAACTTGTATCTAGAATTCCGACAAAAGCTTGACCTACAGCTAGTTGAACCGAACAAAAGGTGAACGGTCAAGGTAAAATGAGGCAAAACAAGTGTGATATGGAAAGCTTCATGTCTTTAACAAATGCCGCCCCGTGGACAATTTTTCAGAACCTTGACGTTGAGATGAACGCACCCTGCGTCGTGGTGGGCGAAATCATTGTAAACGCACATATTCACCTTCCACCCAACTTTTCTGCATTCACTACAGTTGGTGAAGCGTTCGACCATGCCCATCAGCAGGGCCTATCCATGTTAGGCGTGAGCAACTACTACGACTATGCTGTCTATCGCGACTTCACGAAGAGAGCGTGCGACAAGGGGATTTTGCCGCTTTACGGGATTGAAACAATCGGGTTAATACCCGAATACGTTTCAAGCGGCGTGCGGCTAAATGATCCCGGTAACCCGGGTAAAGCGTACCTGTGCAGTAAGGGTGCGATGTATCTAGATCCGCTGCCTCAGGCTGCGTTCTCAATCGTTGAGCAGATAAAGGCGCGGGATACTCAGCGGATGAACGCGATGACGCAGATAATGAGCGAACTATTCGCGGCAGCAGGATTAGATACCAACCTGACGGCCGATACGGTAAGGCTTAAGGTGGCAGAACGAACAAAAATGCCAATTGCAACGGTCACACTACAGGAACGACATATTGCGCAAGCGTTCCAGGAGGCAATTTTTGAAGCAACACCGGATTCAGATTCACGATTCAGGTTCTTGCAGCGCCTTTTCGCAGCAGACACACCGGTGAATTGTAACGATGCAGCCGCCGTGCAGAACGACATACGATCTCGCCTTATGAAAGCCGGCAAACCAGCATTCATTGCGGACACGTTCATAGACTTTACCGACGCATATGCCCTCGCACTTGCCGTAGGGGGAATCCCCGCATACCCAGTTCTCGCAGATGGAGCGAAGCCCATTTGTGAATATGAGCAGGACATAGATGCGCTTGCCAACGACCTCATAGCCCGCTCTATCCACGCTGTTGAGTTAATTCCTATTAGGAATACGCCGGAGGTTCTCACTCGATACGTTAATAAACTTCGTGCGAAGGGCCTGATAGTGACAGCTGGTACTGAACACAACACCCTTGACCTGCTGCCCCTTGCACCGAAATGCGTCGACAACGCGCCTATACCAGATGCTATCCAACAGATATTTACCGAGGGAGCGCTCGTGGTTGCGGCGCACCAGTATCTGAAAGCCAAAGGAAATAACGGATATGTGCTGGAAGATGGCACATTGGCAGGTAGTTTCAAAACTGACGATGATCGTATCCGCTGGTACCGCGACCTTGGCTTGAAGGTTCTACACGCCTACAGGAAGGCTTGCCATGTTTGAGCACGCATCGCACTATCGTAGAACCTATTAGGCATGAATGCCTTGGACTCACGACTGCCGCGAAACCACTGAAATGTTGCAAACCTACCTAGACGGGGATCAGCATCATGTCTCTTACATTTCATTTAATACCCAATGCGCACCTGGACCCTGTATGGCTCTGGGACTGGCGGGAAGGACTTAACGAGGGTTTGACCACCTGCCGAACCGTCCTTGACCTAATGGATGAGTTCCCCAGCCTCACCTTCACTCGCGGTGAATGCGCAATTTACGATCACATTCTCAAGACCGATCCGTACACCTTCGACCGCATCAGAGCATATATCAACTCCAAGCGATGGGAAGTGGTTGGCGGCAACGTTATTCAGCCAGATACCAATTTGCCCGCGACAGAGGCCCTTATGAGGCAGTTTGTAGTGGGAAAGAGCTGGTTTCACGAGCACTTTGGCGTCGCGGTTGACGTAGGTTGGGCAGCCGACTCCTTCGGCCATGCAGAGGGTTTACCGGAAATACTCCATCATGCTGGCCTACGGTACTTTGCCTTTACCAGACCACCGCAGAGCATAGTACCTCTCACCGCGCCGGTCTTTTGGTGGCTCGGCAGGTCTGGATGCCGCGTGCTGGCGTTTCGCCCGCAGGTTGGTTGGTACGGGTCATCGCGCAACGAAATGCCCGGCAGGCTGGACGAGATGTTGAAGCTGTACAAGGATGGCCCATTACGGAACGTCGGTGTACCGTTTGGCCTGGGAAATCACGGCGGTGGGCCGGTACGGCAACAGATCCAACAGGTAGCCGAATGGAGCGAGAGGCATCCCGAGGTCACCGTTATCTATTCTAGTTTTGCAAATTTCTTTGCTTCAATTGAAAAAGAACTTAGCCAGCTTCCAGAAGAAATCCTACCAGTTCATTCTGGAGAGTTGAATTTTGTGATGCGTGGGTGTTATTCCTCGGCCGCGAAGTTAAAGTACCTCTATCGAAGGACGGAAGCGGCTCTAATTGCGGCAGAGCAGACGACTTCCGTTCTATCGGCAGCCCTCAACACGCGGTGCACGAACCTTACCGACGCCTGGTATGGCCTGTTGTTCAACGGCTTTCACGATATTCTGCCTGGAAGCAGCATAGAGCGTGCTCTAAATGAGCAAATAGAATGGCTTGGCGGCGTTCAGCATGACATACGTTCGACTTCGTTCCGGGTCCTCAATCAGCTCGCGGCCGCTGTGGATACGACTGTTGCCAAACCCGAGAACCATATGCCCTCTGGTATAGCATTCCTTGCATGGAACCCGCATCCATGGCCGTACCATGGTTTATTGGAGTTGGAGGGATGTCTCGATTACAGACCCATTGATGCTTACACCGGTATTCCGGAGCAGGTTCCCATCCTATTGAGAGGCTTAGATGGTACACCTCTCAGTTACCAGCGAGTTGCAACGGAGGGTTCCTTCGGCGCAAATGATGCGTGGAGGGCCCGCCTGGTGACCGTTGCCGATATTCCAGCCTACGGTTGGTCCGTGTTTGAGATGGCGTGGGATGAGAGTGCAAAGAATGCGAATCTAAACCTGGAAGCTGCGGAAGCCATCGACGATTGCACGATTAGCAATGGCATCTACACAGTCATCGCCGCCCCAGGCACAACAGGCATTCGTATCATTCGTTACGGCCAGAATCTGCTTGCAGACCCTGGGCTTAGCCTAGTCACCATAGAGGACCATGACGGTTCCTGGGGCGCGATGGACGAGGATCCGGCCAAACTGGATGCCAACGTAACCCGAGGCGAATGGACGATTGAGCAGGTACGGGTTCAGGAACGTGGGCCGTTGCGCGCAGCATTGTGGGTACGGTTGCGTTCTCTCGCCTCCTGGGTGGAATTCACGCTGCGGTTAACCGCCGGTAGAGATGTCGTTGATTGCGACGTTCGGCTGTTCTGGGCAGAGCGATCAGCGCGACTTAAGTTAGTGCTGCCCGGAGCGTCCTCCGCAGAGTACGACGTACCGGGAGGCAGCGTAACACGCAATTTTCACCGAGAAGTACCGGGAGGCAAGTGGGTACGGGTTACCAATGGCGACTACCATTTTGGGTTTGCGAGTGACTCACTTTATGGGTTCGACTTGCAAAACGAGCAGCTGCGACCAACACTCATACGTGGTACAAGGAATGCCAGCGATGCCACTTTAGGGCCTGATGAGCAACTCTGGCAGCCGGCCACAGACCTTGGAGAACATCGTCTCCGCTTCGTCATTACGGGGGATGTAGACAACCTAGCTGCAAGAGCCAGTGAGCTCGTGGCACCTCCTATGGTTATCCTTGCAACTCCATCCAATGGAAGATTGCCCCGTCATGGCAGCTTTGCTGCCCTGCAAACAGACGGTTTAGAGCTTCTCGCTCTCAAACCTGCCATGGACGGAAGGGGTTGGATCATCCGTGTGCAGGAGAAAAAGGGGAAAACCGCAACAATGCGGCTGCGTTGGCTCGATCAAGAGTTTGACGGCGGCCAGATCCCACCGTACCATATTTGCACATTCAGAATATCCGGCTCAACTGGCAGCTGGATTATGGTACATGAACCAGGCGACGAACTGCCACAAAGTGGCTAGCACACAACAGGTTTGTGAAATTCGTCCTTGCAGGGAATAGCAGGTACAAAGAGCAAGTGGACTGGCTGAGATGCAGTTGCATCTTCAGCCAGTCCACTTTTTGATGGCTTAGGCAGGTACTCGTCTACCTCTGACCACCAGGCGGAGGAGCGGGCGTTTGGCCGTGTGGCGCATTACCAAACTCCTGCTGCACTGCCGCAGGTGCACTGTTAAAGCCTTGTTGCTGTTGTGCCGCGGTTGGTCGCTGACCAGGCACTGCGGGAGGTGCCGCCCCAGGCTGATTTGAGTTGCTGCTGCCAGAGCAGCCAGGCAAGGTGCACATGGCTATCCCAGCGAGAATAATCAGGCGCCTCATTAGTTCTGCCACTCCGGTACACCAGAGATAGCCTGCAGGATAGCGTTCTGCTCTGCCTGTCCCCTAGCCTGCATACAGTCCCACATGTCGCCAGTGATGGTAGCAGCAGGCGGCTCAGCCTTAGCATGACCGTCGGCAAATAGCACGTTTGCCATGTGGCTGTGACCCACCACTGCGGAATCTGAGGCATTGCCTACAAACGCTCCGTCTGCGGTACTGTGATACCCAAGGTACTCCGGCTCCATGTCAACAAGAGCGCCTCTCGTTTCTGCAATGAGGATATCATTAGCAGGCGTAGAGAGAATCGCCATCTGACCGCTGCCAGAGTTGTCACCAGGTGCGGGCCAGAACACGCTGTTAACACCCAATTCGTTCTCGCCAATCCAGTTGTTCACGGCATAGCCACGTGGAAATCGCGTGGTTTCATCGCCAGGGTAACCTGTACCGGCAAAGCCCCAGTCCACGATTGAAGACCACTGTGCTGCATTATCCGGGCAGGAGAAGACACCCGTATCGCCATGGTCCTTGTAGGGCTGACCGTTGTTGTATGGACGCCCCGAGTTCTTGATGTATGGGTAGATTGCGTCCTTCCACGAGGTCATCTTGGCCGTCCACCATACGTACACTCCTCCAATTTCTGCAACTCGCTTTGGAGGGTAGGTTTCGTCATAGTCCTGTGTGTACATCATCATGGCAAGACCCAATTGGTTCTCGTTAGAGATGCAGACAATTGCACGGGCACGCTCACGCGCCTGGGCAAATACGGGGAAGAGAATAGCGGCAAGAATTGCAATAATGGCAATTACAACCAGCAGTTCAATGAGCGTGAATGCGCGTCGTTGACAGTTCATACTTAGCTCCCTCTTTGGTACACGCCGAAAGTTTGTAAACCGAATCTACTGGTGCATTATAGCACCACTTTGGCACAGTGTCAAGAAATCTGTGGCAAATATTTTGGTACCATTTTAGACCGGGCGCGCGCTGTCTCGCACTACCAACTGTCCGCTCAGTTCCTTCGTGATGCACGTTGTGCTTCGATCTGTTTGTCGCTGCAGCATAAGCCTTGCCGCTTCTCTGCCAATCTCCTCGTAGGGCTGGGAAACCGTCGTTAGACCTACCCCATTGGGAAGAACCTTAATAATGTTGTCGAATCCCACCAGTGAAAAATCTTCGGGGACGCGAAACCCCATAGCAAGTAGACGAGCGCAAACGTTATATGCGAGATAATCGTTGACACAGACAATCGCTGTTGGGCGCGTCTCGGCAGGCATATGTACCACCGCATCGAATACATCCCAGTAGTGCGCACCATCGGTGTTAATAATGATTTCGTTGCGCCTCACACCGTGTTTCACGCCATCCGCATGAAGCGCGGATCTGTAGCCCGCAACTCGATCCTGCACACTATTTATGGGTTCGGGCATACAAACACACGCTATGCGGGTGTGCCCCAAACCGATGAGGTGATTGACCGCAGACATCATGGCATCACGGTTCTGCATACCTACGAAGTCCGTCTCCAGGCCAGGCACCATGCGGTCGATGAGCACCAACGGCATCATGGACCTGACGCGTCGCATCAGGCCGAGGTTGCTGGAGTAGGCATAGGGATAAAAGATTACTCCTGCAACCCCGTGATCCAGTGCGTACTGAAGAAGAGGACCCTCTCTCAGCGCGTTCTCGTCTTCGCCGGCAACATCGTCGCTGCCACCGGGATCCAGAAACAACGCGTGATAGCCCTGTGCCGAGAGTGCCTCATTAACCGTCCAGAATATGCGCTGCTGAATGGTCGTCCCCTGCTCAAAACCACCATGCCACATAATGAGCGCTACCAACCCTGGCGCGACGCCGACTGCCGGTTTTGGAAGGGGAGTTGCAACATCGCGGCCCACCACTATGGGTCGGCAGCGTGCTCTCTGCTCTATGAGGCCGGCCTCCACCAGTCGGGTTATTGCAGTGCGAACGGATCTGCGGTGAACACCCAGTTCCACTGCAAGAGCCCGCTCAGCCGGTAACCAGGATTTTGGCGAGTACACACCAGACTCGATGCGGCCGCGCAGAATGGTCTCTACACGCTGTGATGCCGGCTCAAGAAGACCAAGGTCATTTTCAGTTTCGATCATTTTGGTGCCATTTTGGAACAAATTTTGGTTACGTCTATTGTATCGTAGTTGGACACAACTGTCAAGCACAAGATTTTTTGGTACTGGCTTTAAGGTTCATGCAACCAGTTTGCGCTGGTGCCATTTTAGCCAAAAGATCCAAACGAGTAATCGGTCATCACCAAAGCGCGCTTTGGCTACAACGTCGGCACGAAGTTCACTGCAATTTGCGAGTTGGGAAAAGTGTGACACCTGTTGGAGGAAGGGCGAACCACTGGATTTTACCCGAACCAACCGATTTATCGATACAATTCAGGATTGCAAAGTGCGTATTCCGCACTGGTTCATTACACTGTGCCCTGCCAGGTGGCGTCCCGTACCAGGGCGTCTATAGTGGTGTCGCAGATTCTGTGAAATCAAAGTTTTTCCATACGTTATGCATAAGGTGGTACCGCGAGAGCCTCATACCTGTGTAGATGCAGTTGCTGGTGGAAAATATGTACCCCCCACCCGGTGAACCGTTACGCAGCGCATAGAGGGTATTGTCAACCACTTCCTGGTCCGTACCCGAGTCCAGTAAACCGCAATTCACATTGCCTATCAAACAAACCTCCCGGCCGTACTTCATTTTGATTGCTGCCATATCAACTCCGCCCTGTGGATCAAGCGAATGAATTGCGTGTGGCCCACACTGAACTAGCTGATCAATTATCGGATTGATATTTCCGTCGGTGTGCTTTATCACATAGAATCCCAGTTGACGATACCCTTGTACCAGTCTGGCGAGATAGGGAGTGATAAACTCGCTAAATTGACGCGGGCTCAGGAACGGACCCGTATTAAAACAGTAATCCGAGCATAGTGCATATCCATCAAGGCCGCCCCGTTCACGCTGCCGTTCCGCGCGCGCTAGTGCGGCGTCTACCATCGCCTGAGCCTCGGCTTTTACGGCATCCGGTTCGTCCGCAAGCCGATAGGCAAAGTGCTCCATGTGCGTGCCATCCGGGATCGAAAACGTAGCATCCCCATGCATCATGAGGAAATAGCGACTTCCGGTCTTTTCCCTCACCGTCTCGATAAGTCGCTGGGTTTCAAATTCGGTACCCGGGTTGGGGTGCAAAAAAATGGCGGAGTGTTCATACCGCTCTGCTGTGGCAATGTACAGATCAGCCATTTCATTCAGATGCATGATTTGTTCCCGGTCTTCCATTTGATCCCACTGATGGTAACTTCGGTGCGATGGATGAACTTTTCCAAAGGCCTCCATCGTGAGAAAAAAGACCAGCTCAAAATGGGGTGGCCTCCCCTGACGATTCTGACGAAGCAAAGCGCTTATAAAATGCTCTCGTGGGGTCATCACTCCGAACCTCTCTCATAGCGTGTACTAAATGGTATTTCAGGGAAGGGGATCTGCTCAACGTAATGATCAAAAAATGCAGGATCGGAAGCGAGTGGCACATGCTTTACGTGCGAGACTATGTTTGCAATATGGGAAAATCGATGCTCGCCCGCGCCTAACAACCGTCTTGCACCCCGAAGTGCACTATTTCCGGCAGGCATTATGCGGTCTGCAGTGCAGGGGAACAAGCCAATCTGCAATGCGCTGCGGATGTTGATATAGTTGCCAAACGCACCGGCAAGAAAAAGGGACTCCACATGACGGGTACCCTTGCACCACCTATCGAGCAGTACCGCTATACCTGCGCTGACCGCGGCTTTCGCCAATTGAAGTTGCCTGATATCGGCCTGAGTAAGCGCAATGTTGCCTGCGAGCCAGAGTAACTTACCATCCTTGATGCGGCCGGAAGGTTCAATGAGCCCCAGGCGCAGGGCAGCCGCAACAGCATCCACCAAACCGCTGCCACAAACTCCCCGCGGTTCCACATTGCCAATCACATCGCAGACGAGACTGCCATTTTCCTCCACTACCCGCCAAATGGCCCCATCGCTAGCGCGCATTCCGCACGAGATACGCGCGCCCTCAAATGCCGGCCCGGCAGCCGTCGATGCACACATTCCCTCGCCGTCATGTCCTAAGACCACCTCACCATTGGTACCAAGGTCTACGAGAAGGTTAATTCCATCTGCGCTCAAAAGATGGACAGCGCTAATTCCTGCTAGCACGTCGCTGCCAACAAAGCCGCCCATGCACGGAAGAAACATGACCTGCGTCGCGTCGTTAAGGAATGGAAACAGGGAAGACGTTGGCAATTCAACAAGCCCACTATTGGGTGTCTCGAATGGTACCTGGCTTAATGGCTGCACTGGTAGACCGCAGAACAGGTGGTGCATCACGGTGTTTCCAACAAGTAATATGCGCTTTAGCTCTACTGGGCCCACGGTATGCTCGCGCATGAGATCCGCGACCATGCTTGCGATACTGTTTTGAATATTCAGCGTGAGATCCCGGGCGCTGCCACGAACGGCCGCTTCAATTCGGCTCATTACGTCGGCTCCCAGGGACGACTGCGGATTGAGACCGGTGCGTAGCCCCACAACCTTCCCGCTTTTAAGGTCCACAAGTTGTACTGCTAGCGTAGTAGTGCCCACATCGGCAGCAATACCATATCCTTCTTCTGGTACAGATCGCTCAATCGTATCGTCTGCAAGGACGACAGGTTGTGAACTTGGCACTATCACTGAAATATCGTCCGTTACCCTACACTGGCACGCTAGCCGCCAACCCTCATCCAATTCTCGTGGAAGCAGCACTTCTCGCTGTTTATCAGTGACCGGCATATTACCGCTAATCACTTTTACCCTGCATCCGCGGCATGTGCCCTGCCCCCCGCAAGGCGACTCCCCGCCCCATGGGGCAAGTAACTCATTAAGCCTCGTGCCACTTGCAGTCGGAATCTGATCACGAGAGGGCAATAGGGTTACTGTCACCATAGAGACATGACTTGAGATTTCCGTCACTGGTGTTGTCTCCATAACCTGTTTCCCCCGCCAATCCTTTCCAAAGCGCCTCGGGCAGCATTTCTCCGCCCGCTAAAATGCGCCTATTTCGTCCCATAGCACTCTTAACACGTGCGCATACGGCTTTGAAAAACTTAGCCAAGGTGCCAGGCAAACTTATCGTCCGCACCAGATGACGTGGGCTGAATGTTGCTAAGCATTGGCGCAAGGTTAGAGAGGTTATTGCCCCACACCCTACGGGCGGCACGAAGGTAGTGGAGGTAGTTGGCAAATGGAACGTCGGGCGGCACTCGATGGTCCGGAGTCGGAATGTAGCCGCCAGCCTCCACCAGCGGAGCAAGGCGCTCGACCTCCGCATCGATGACATCGGTGCCAGCTGCGAGTATTCGCTTTCCAACGCCGCCAATCATGAGCAGGTCGGGTCCCCAACGTTCGCGATAGGCTACGGGGTCAGCCTGCCATACACCTGCCTCTAGTGGAAACATTGTGTTTACTCCCGCCTCTAGCCAGAGGGGCAGCAGCTTCGTAATGTCGCCGTCACAGTCGACCACCACTACGTCCACACCGTGCTCTTTGAGAAGTTGTGTGATGCGTCGATAATGCGGCACAAGGGTCTCTTTGAAAATCCGTGGCGAGAGAAGCGGACCGGCGCGGTAGCACATATCTTCCCACATGAGGGCATAGTCAAACTGAATTCCGCTTGCGAGAGCCCGCTTGAGGGCAGCAAGTATACAGTCTGCTATGGTCTCCACCATCTCGTCGAACAGTCGACGGTCATCATAAACAAGGACAGACACGGCTTCCAAACCCATCCAGTTGCGGATCCAGCCGTATAACGACCCGGCATTTATTCCTAGTGGGTAATCTCTTTTGCCGCTCGACTGCTTGAGCGTGTATTCCTCCCAATCGTGTGGAAAGCGTGCGAGTGAATGGCCGTCAAGCCGCCATTTAAATTCCTTCTCCCAGGTGGTGCGATCCACTAAAGTGTGTGCGATGTGACGTGGGATTGAGCCCAGAAACTTGCCCTGCTCTTTAGTCACACCTTCGTTATCCACGACAATTTGCGTGTCGGCTCTGTCCTCAAGCACTTTAAAGTCGAATGACGGACAGAGCTGAACATTTACCGGTGCAGTAATCCACTGTGGATCCATGCCGAAGTACCTGTCCGGATCAATACCCTTCGGTAAACCCTGTTCCTGCCATATCACCAACGTTTCATCCCAAAATCCGAAGTCCATAATGGGGCTTCGGTCTCTCCTCTGGTAATGCATCACTGCATTGAATCGTTGCCTAGAGTTCATCTCAATATCCCCGCAATGGCATTTTCGCCCCGTTAGAGCCCATATTCAGTGGGGTAGTACGGACTGCCTTCATACTTCTTCAGCATCTGGTTGGTGAACTGAGTTTCGTCCTCAGGAAGCAGCGACGCCTGCCTCTCCAACCTGTCTAGCCAGTGCATCTCGACCGCGCTCAGAATCAATCCGCCGCTGTGCACGCCGGCTCTCAGCGCGTCGATAGCCGCCAGCACGGCAGCTCGCGTTTGAAGATAGGTTGTGGGTTGCTGAACAATAGCTGTGGAGATTGCAAAGACCACGTCCGCCTTCAGAACGTACGCCTGCGGATCCAGCAAGGCGTCGCTATCCTCCAGCCAGTTGCGCAGTGTTAGTGATGCTGCTGCTCCATCAAGCGAGGCGCGATTCAATAACCTACAGTCAAAGATCAGGTTATCCATTGAAACCACGGGTGCCTGGGCACTTAGCAGGCGCACGTTCTGGACAGACTCATTGGACCAGCAATCGCAGGCTGCCATGGGTATGTTGCCTAATGGGCTTAGGTGAGCGCATGCAGCGGACCGCCCCTCCATCGAGATCGGCACTCCCGCAATCGTTTTGAAAAACGGGCCTTCGTAGGCACAATCTTTGCTTGGCCCCACTGCGCCCTCTTCAAATGCAATGAGCCCACGTGGCACGGATGCTGCCCGTACAAGCGCAGCGAGCACGCGGGGAATCATCTTTTGACTTGCAAGGGCCATGGCAGTATTAGCAAACCCGCATGCCGTATCTCCTGAGGCAATAATTCCTGTTTCTCGACAGATTTGAACGATATGCCGCCAGAGGAAATGCATGTCACTAGGTGCGAGAATACCTAGCGCATAGACAATTCCTTCCAGGTCTGCATTCATAAGCGCCTCGTCATGAATCTCCTTGCCACCCGTTGACTCTATGGCGAGCAGATCGGCACCTGCACCCGCTGCGGCGGAGAATAGTCGCAGCATATTCTCCCAGTAGGAGCCGGAGCGCATGCGTGGTGGCCGCCGGTGATCCCTGGTGTCGTTTGGAGTGAGGCGCAGTGCCGACCGTATTCCATGCCTATCCTGAACGGTGTGAAGAATGCTGGCAAGCAGACTGGTAATGGAGGCGCCTAACGCAGGGTCGACCGTCATGGGTGGCAGAGTCTCAAACTCTACGAGTAGCTCAGGTGCGCCAAGGTCAACAGCGCGCTCACAAACGCCGGTCATCATCTCGATGTATTGCTGTTCGATGTCTGGCCAGGTCGAGGGGCTTATCTCCACGGGCGGAAGGGTAAAGTTGATTTCCGGAATGACGCGCCCTGCCCCAATAATCAATCCGTTGCCACATTTCACCGGGTGAGGGGCTTTGCCAAAGAGCAGCTCGTCGGCAGAACCTAGAGAAAGGCAACCGCCGCGGAATTCGCGGTTATTCATGTAGGCCTCCTAGGCGTTCAGAAGGCTTTTCGCTTCACGCACGGCGCCGCTCGCACTCTCGCTAAACGCATCGGCCCCTATTTCGGCAGCGTACCGCCGTGTAACAGGGGCACCCCCTATCATCACCTTAACGCTGTTGCGAATGCCGGCACGGGTTAGCTCTTCAATAGTTGCCTTCATACCTGGCATGGTGGTTGTTAGCAGGGCAGACATGGCGACAATATCTGGATGGTGCTCGGTTATGGCTGCCGTGAACTTCTCTGGCCCCACATCTACCCCAAGGTCGATGACTTTAAAGCCTCCACCCTCCAGCATAGAGGCCACAAGGTTCTTGCCAATGTCATGAAGGTCTCCGCGCACGGTTCCTACTACTACCGTACCAACCGGCTTTGCACCGGTCTCAGCTAGCAATGGTCGCAATAGTTCCATACCGGCTTTCATCGCACGCGCCGATATTAGCAACTCAGGAACGAAATATTCCCCGTCATCAAATCGTTTCCCCACCTCGTCCATTGCCGGTATCATGTACGAGGAAAGTAGGTCCTGCGGATCTGCACCAATAGCAAGAGCCTCTTCCACTGCTGCTTTTGCCCCTCGCGCATCGCCGTCTAACACAGCGTTGTACAACGGATTATCTCTCATTTGATCAACCCCTTGGCCCAATTTAACTTTATGGTGCAGCAGCTAAAAACGGAAAATATGGCAGATATGTACGATTTCCGCGCAGTCTGGCGCCAATTTCAAGCTGTCTATTTCTTAACGATGTATTGTAAATAATTAAGCAACCACAGTCATCCGCACTATGGCGTATTCGTAGATGGCAGTGTAGACACAGAGGTGAATTATTTATGCGGAGGAGTTGCATTGCTCAGCACTGCCACTCTTAAATGTCATTGGCACGTGCTGCTGTATGGTGCTGCAACCATTGTACTGCATATCTGCCGGCCTCGTCAGGCAGGCGGTGGCCACTGTTATACCACCGGATCTCCCTTGGTTCACCAAGGTTTGCCCACAGCAGCTCAGCGTGGGCCGGCTGCACCACCTCGTCCTGTAAGCCGTTAAGCATCAACACTGGTCGTGGCGCAATTTTGGGCGCAAAAAGACTGGGCGCAATGGGCCACGCTAGTCTTCTTAGCCGTCTTGGCAGCCGCGCGGTCCGCGGTAAAACAGCATCACCTCCAACGCACAACGCAAGTGCGGAAATGCCAGGATGCAGCGCTCCCGCAATAACTCCTATCATAGATCCCAGGCTGTAGCCCAAAAGAGTGATGCTGGCACTTTCTACCGCGGTCTGTATACCAAGCCACTCTATCGCTACAAGCCAATCACGCACACCGTTGTACATCACTCGGCGGATGGTCAAGTTGTCGTGAAGGTCCACCGGTCCGGCAGCGCGTGCACCATGGAGTGGAAGATCCAGGGCGAAAACAGCCATTCCGCGATGAAGGATCTCATCGCCAAATGCTTCAACAATCTCGTCCCTGGTGCCGCCCAGTCCGTGGAACAGCAACACTACCGGTACGGGAGTCTGTTGATCGTGAGGCAACAGCAGCAGCCCATTTACGGTGTCGTTCAACTCACTTGTAAAGGTCACATCTATTCTGTTCGGCTGCGTTTCATGATACTTTACAATGGTCCTGGCCAAAGTCTGGTAATCCAGGGTTGCATATTCCCCTACCAGCTGGTTCCAGGACGGTTTAACGCCATTCTCAGGCTGCAGCGCAACAATTAGCCCTGTTGCGAATGCCACTAACAGTACCCAAACCACGTTAACAACTCCTATATGCTATTTAGGTTGCAATGTTACGCATGTGCTTCACTTTAACACCAAAACGCAGGAAATGCGCGCCTGTCTGTACAAATACTCATTTAGCAATTGTTATATTAATCGGTAATAAATCGAGGAGAAATCATGTCTCAAACCAGTGGCGGGACAATAAGATGGGGCATCATGGGGCCGGGGAGCATTGCGAAGCGTTTCACAGCGGGACTAAAAGAGACGCCTGGCGCGGTGCTTCAGGCAGTTGGCTCAAGAGATCTTTCGCGGGCTCGGTCGTTCGCAGATGAGTATGGCTACCACACGAGCCATGGAAGCTACGAAGCGTTGGTAAACGATCCAGAGGTAGATATTATCTACGTTGCGGTACCGCACAATGGACATAGGGATGGCTGCCTACTCGCCCTTCATGCGGGCAAAGCCGTCTTATGCGAAAAGCCATTTACGATGAATCGGGCTGAAGCCGTAGAGGTGGTAACCGCGGCTCGAAAGCTTGGCAGGTTTCTCATGGAGGGGATGTGGACACGATGCTTTCCCATCATGGTGAAGGTTCGAGAGCTGCTTGCAGAAAATGCGATCGGTAACGTGCGTATGGTGGAGGCCGATTTTGGATTTCGAGCTGGCTTCAACCCTTCAAGTCGGCTTTTTGATCCAAACCTCGGCGGCGGGGCACTCATGGACGTTGGCATTTACTGCCTCTCATTAGCCTCTATGGTGCTTGGTGTGCCTGAATCCATCACAGGTTTTGCAACATTGGCGGAAACCGGTGTAGATGAGCAAGCCGTGATGAACAAGCTCTGGATCCAACTCACGCTCGCATTCAGCCTGGTGACGGTGACCGGCGTGGCGATCGTCGCGCTGTTGGCCAACCGCCAGGTCAGCGCCGACTTTCGCAGC
>JAJYCW010000176.1 GCA_021777995.1 bacterium | reverse complement strand
GGAATGTCCAGCTTTCATTCAGGCGGCAACACAGGCAGTGGGGATACTTTTGAGAAGCTTGAGGTGCTGGGGCATGAGCTCGCAGCCAAAACAGAACAGCTTCTGCATGAAGCTACGGTACAGCACCTGGTAATCAAACACGAGGGAAATACCGTAATCGAGATACCGGTAGGAATTGGGGCAGTAGGTGCTATAATGGCACCTGTGCTTGCAGCGGTAACAGCCGTGGGGGCAGTGTTGACCAAATGTACCATTGAAATTGTCCGGCGGGAGCCACCGGCACAGTAATCACTGCAATAGCCCATTGAAATAGACAAAAAAGAGCCAATCGTCAGGTTGGCTCTTCCCATGTTCAGCCGCTGATTTATGTTCTCTTCTGCAATCTTAAACACGCGAATTTTCGCCATCTGCTATGCCGTTCTGTCGTCACACGGCTCGTCGATAGTACAAGGAGACCCTATTGCACCTCAAACAAAGATCATCCCTCACCCTTGTGATGCTTACCATATCCACCCTTATTGCTCGCTGCGCCTTCGCTACGACAAAGGGTCTCAATCAGATAGTAACTCCTGATCTACAACCCATGGGGCAACTTAGCCTCAGTCTTCAGATGCAGGACAATAGGATAGGCAATGCACTTGAAGCACAATTGGAGCTTGGTATTACCAAGCGATTTGAAGCTGCCTATTTTCAGGGTTTCAACCCCGGCGACTCGCTACTCGGTATTGAGGAGAGTCTCATTGATAAGCATCCCTGGCGACTGTCCACGGGGTTTATTAACTGGTCGCCCGTGCGTGGTGGTATACAACCATTTCTTGAAGGTGGCTATTACCACAGCCGTTCTGAATCTATCGCGGGTATCATCGATGTTGGGAACCAGGTGCTGCCAATGCTTGGCTATGGGTACCAGCTTAACAATCGGCTGTTGCTTCAGGCCGATTTTCAGGGAGGCAAGGGCAATTTCTCGACTCTCGGAGTAACCTACTCTGCTACGCCAAATCTCTCTATCAACCCGTCACTTTATATTAGCAATGACAATATGAAGAACGTATATGCATACCTTGTAGTGTCCTGGACATTCGACGTGTTTAAGGGCAGGTAAACTGCGTTTGTGGTGAGCCGCTACATTGCTGCCGGAGATCGCAGGGTAAAAACCGAGACCTCCGGCTTACATAGAAATCGCACCGGCAAACCAACTTGCCCCAAGCCATAGTTCACGTAAACGGCTGCTTTGCCAGCAGTGTACCAACCGGCTCGGTACCTGCCTGCACCAATGCGGCGCATTTCTCGCTGGGTAAGAATGGGCAGGTGGATCTGTCCACCATGGGTATGGCCCGAAAGCACCAGGCAAGATCGTTCCGAGAATTTCTCAACGTGAATGGGATTATGCGCTAGAACGACTAAAGGATCGTTGCGCTTCACGCCGTGTAGAGTTCGAGCGACATCAGGTTTTCCGTAGCGGTCGTCCTCAAGTCCTGCAACCACAAGCCCGCCGTCAAGCCTCACATTTTCGTTCACCAGCACTCTAATTCCGTGTTTCTCCAGCATGTTGGTAACCATAGTGCAACTTACCGTGTAGTCATGGTTGCCTAATACTGCAAACACTCCCAACCTCGCCTTCAGCGGTGCGAGTATATGTCCGCACGGGTCTACATCGGCTGTAGATGTTGTAACGTAATCACCTGTTAGGAAGACGATATCTGGTTTGGACTCGAGGGCTAAGGAAACTGCTTTTCTTAAGACGCTATCCGACGTCAGGTGGCATCTGTGGAGGTCAGTAAGTTGAACTGCCCGTAAGCCATCTAACTCGCGCGGTAGGCCAGGTAGTTCAAAATCATGTGTTGTTACTCTAATCACTGCCCGGCGAGCCCTAATGACTTCTGTTGATCGTCGGCGTATTGAGATGCAATCTGCTTTGCCAGTGCTGCGAGATCTGTTATCTGCGGGGCAGGTGCACCAATGTGCCTAAGGGCCGTCTGCCAAGCCGCCAGCACGTGTTGCAACAGGTTATAAGCCGACTCCCGTCTCTGTTGTGTCATCAGTACCAGTTCACTTGGCTGGTTACGCCATTTCCAATAAAGCTCCAGCGTAGCGGCAGCATGGGCGTATTCCGCTGCTGCTCTATTCCAGTGCTGCTGATTGGTGTATATATCGCCTAGACCAGCGTGAGCATAAGCATACTCTACTTCAACTACTTGGTCGGCTATCGCGCGCACAGTTCCATAGGGTTCATGCTCTAATCTTGTCATTTTGGTGAACGTAGCGGCAGCCTGATCGACGTTTCCCTCTTTCAAATATACATCGGCTATTTGGTGAAGTGTCTGCAGGTTGTGAGGATCGCGTGAAAGCGCCTCTCCAAATGCTCGTTCTGCGAGCTGCAATTCATTCTGAGTCGCGTAGAATTGTCCAAGGCGATACCATGTCTTACCAGTGGATGCAGCAGCCACTGCCCGTAATAGGTCCTGCCGCTGCGCAATTACGTTACCCGTCGCCTCGTCCATTTCGGCCGTCTCCAGCCAGTAGTTAGGATTTAGAGGATCATTGTGAGCAGCGGCACGATAGAATCTGGCCGATTCGGGATCACGTTGGGCGTAAAGCAGCGCACCCTGCGCTCTACTCCACTGCGCCGTACCAATCTGGTAGCCCCGCATCAACAGCAGTAGCGCCACAATTGCAATGCCAGCAGGTATCCACCTCGGTAACTGCCGTGGTTCCAGCGTTGCTAACGGCTGCATTTCCCGCGCAAGCCCCACCGCCAAACCCGCTACGCATGCAAGTGTTATAAGCGTAGCCGTAATGTACCAGTCACTATCTATAAACGTTTTTAACGTAGAACCCACCAATGCCGCTGTTAACCCGGCTAGAAGGATAGATGGATCAATACAGAGAGCATGGAAATCTTGAGCTGGCTCGGGATCTGGAGAAAGAAGCGACGATCTCCAGAGGCGCAGGACGTTTGCGCAAAACGCTGCAACCGCCGCCATAAGCAGGGACAGAAACAGAGCACCAGGTAGTCCAGTTTCTGCTGCCCACTGAAGTAGGCTGTTATGTGCGTGGGCAGTGTAGGCAGTGATCGCATATTTTGGATACGACTGACTAAAAGTGCCGATACCGGCTCCTAACACGGGATTGTGCTCTGCGAGCCTCAGCGTACCTTTCCATGTGTATTCCCTGAAGAGCAGGGATCGGCTGGATGTTACGGGGCCGGAAGGTTTAGACGGGAGCGAACGTGCAACCCGCTGCTTCACCGGTTGCGATGGTTGGACGGCTCGCGCGCGCAAGGGCATTGCAGAGGGAATGGCTGCTGCCAATGCTAATAGGCAAACAGTTACCATTTGGCGCTTGTACGACTTTAGTGTGCCAACTACCCCACAGATACCTATCCAAACGACTACTTCAAAAAACAGCACGCCAATGCCTGCACGCGACCCAGAAAGCATGACAGCCGAAATCTGAAAGACAAGACCAAGGCCCATAAGCAGTCGGGCTATTCGTTCCTTGGTATTAACAAACATCGCCATGGTTACCGGTACGACAAGCACCAGATAGCCCGCCAGGAAATCTGGATTAACGAATGAACCGAAAATACGGTAATAGTTGACACCGTCATGGAACATGACGAGATACTCACGAACGCCTATAATCCCTTCGATACTACCTGCCAAAATCAGGCCCGATACAACGGTGACCAGCATCTGCCTATCATGACCCGACCTGCCTACGATTGCCGCAACCGCCAATGCGGTGGTGAGGCCACATAACGCGTTTAGACTGAGGTATAGCGCGGGTGAATGGAAAGCCGAGACTACCGCCCAGAGCAGTACCAATGCTGCCGAGGAGGCAATAAACGGAGCGGCACCGACTTCCCTGGGAGTACGCCATTCCTGAATAGCCAGCGCCAACATAGCGATCGCAATGGGCACGCATACAGCCGCTACTGCGGGCATTTGCATCCACATGAGCCAGTTCGTGGGTGGTGAAAAGCCTGTATCCTGGGGTGTGGTAAATCCTCCACCGGAAAGTGGCGCAATAAGGATGACAAGCACCGTGATCCACAGGGGAAGACGGTAGTAGAAATTCGTGCCGGCAGAGGTGCCACCGTTTTTATTCGTACTATTCACGCGTTTCACTATGATTTCCCTGCGCGTGTTGTCGTTGGCGCAGTCTAGTCAGAATATGCTTCACTCTGTAGCGGATAAGCTGTCCCAATGCCCGCATGATTATACCTACTGGAATAAGCGGGCGTAGAACAATGGGTGTTGAATGCAGATAGTGTTTACGATAAAACAGATACTGACTGCGATGAAACTCATAGGTCATTCGCGTAGGTACCTTGTCGCTGCTTCTACCTATAAAGTGGGTAATTGAGGCAGATGGAACGTAGGTGACTTTCCAATTCTCTTCTGGAGCCATAGAGCGCCTGGCCATATTAACCCGCCGGCATAGGTCCACATCCTCGCAATACATGAAGTAATCCTCATCAAACATGCCCACCTCGTTGGCTGTCTCACGTCGAATCATGAGTGCTGCGCCAGAAACCCAATCGACGTTGCGGTTCGTGGCATGATCCCACGATGACATGAGATAGTCGGAATTGTGCCTGTTAGCAGGAAACAGCCTTCCTAAGGGAGTGTTTCTGAAGAAGCCGGTCGCTAGATTCGGATAATGGCGGCACGAGTATTGCAGTGAACCATCTGTATTAAGGAGCTTTGGCCCTATAATCCCCACCTCCAGATGCTCATCCGCGTAGCGCATCATCTTCAAGAGGCAGTCCTCATGCATTTCGGTATCCGAGTTCAGAAACAGGATATATCGCCCACGTGCCAGCGCAGCACCCCGATTGTTTCCTGCACCAAATCCGATGTTCTTTTTGTTGGTTACGAGTTTTACATCCGGAAACTCGGATGTTACCATTGCTCGACTGCCATCCTCGCTAGCATTATCCACAACAATAATCTCGTAATCCACGCCAGTTTTGGTGCTACTCTTGATAGATGCTATACACCTTCGAAGCAATCGCTCTGTGTTCCAGTTCAAGATCACAACGGAAATATCGAAACCACTGGTCATAGGAGTGACATCCTGGACATCCAGTTGATTACCTGCTTATTGGCGTTGATGCGAACATACTCAATGTCTGACGAAAGGGTTGCGTCTCCTCCTGCGTGCTTTCTGACCAGGAGCCCAAGCGTGACGGAAACTAGATCTGATTTGTCGATAATCTGAAAGTTGCAAGCAATTTCTGAAAGCTGTAATTGCAGTCCAGACACACCTAGTGAGCTTGCCGCCACCACGG
>JAJYCW010000175.1 GCA_021777995.1 bacterium | reverse complement strand
GGTAAAGTACGATACCCCTGGTTTCTTGCATACGGTCTTCTTCTGGCTTCGCGAGCCTTCTCAGCTGGCGGATTCGTTGCAGCTTGTTGAGGGCTGCAAGCAGTACCTCTCTGCAATCCCTTCTGTGCTTCGACTGGAGGCCGGTGTGCCTGCAAACACTCCACGCACGGAGGTAGACAGCAGCTACGGGGTAGGGCTTCTCGTAGAGTTCGCCGATGCAGCCGGACATGACCTCTACCAAACACATCCAGACCATATTGAATTTCAGCAGAAATGTGGTCACCTCTGGTCGCGTGTGCAGGTTTACGATACGATCCTCACCTGAATTTGTTGGCATCAATCAGAGGACACCGCTTCAATGTCTCCGCACGGCGGAGAGCGTGCAGTTCGGTGCCTGTGCAGTTCTCGTCATTCGTAAGACATAATATGCGGCGCAGGCGACGTTGAACGGTTTATTTGATTAAATTCTAAGCAATTGTCTAGTAATATCGCCGAGTGGGGTGTAAAATATTGGTATAGTTACCTGATAATACATACTGTAGTGCCTCCGCAGTGCTGTGATGCCTGCCGAGGCTTTTGTTTTCAGGTACTACTGACAACTTTGCGTACGGTATAACCGAGAGACTGGATAAGCGGGCAACGCCTTCTGCTAAACGGAAACCAACGCTATGCACAACTTCATTAGATTTTTAAAAGAAGTACGCTCCTACTGGAGACTGTTACTAATAATAGCGTGTCTTACGCTTGCAACCTCTGCAATTAGTTTGCCCCCTCCCTATCTCATCAAGATCCTGACAGACAGCCTTTCGCCGAAAGCAGTGAGGCTGAATCTACCAGTACACCTTCTGCAAATATTCCTGGCGTTTGTCCTGCTGGCTATTGCCGGCGCATTCACGGGTTACTGGCTTACCTATTCTATCACCCTTTTGGGCCAGCGGTTTAAGATGGATATGCGTCGAAAGCTCTACGCACATATGCAGACGCTATCCCTGGGGTTCTTTGAAAAGAGCAAGACCGGTAAGCTTATGAGCAATATCACAAACGACGTGGCGACGCTCGATCAGCTAATTAGCGGTAGTTTTGTAAATGTACTGCAAGACAGCGTAACGTTGGCTGCGGTATTGGTGATCCTGTTTAGCCTGGACTGGAAGCTCGCGCTGGTTGCTCTTGCAGTCTATCCGATCTATGTTGCAAACTACCTGGTCTTTATCGGCCGGATTAAACAGACCAGCGCCGACGTGCGCGAACAGCGAGAGCAGATCTATGGAGACCTGCAGGAAAAGCTCTCTGGCGTGCAGGTCGTAAAATCTTACGCTCGTGAACGATATGAAGTACTTCAGTTCACGGGCGAAACGCGCAGTCTGCTAGGCTTAAATGTTCGAGCGACCATGTTGAGTACAGCGCTATGGACTTTAGCCGAATTCATTGGCGCACTGGGTACCGCTCTTTTGCTGTGGTACGGCGGTAAGCAGGTGATGGCAGGCAGAGTTTCAGCAGGAACGCTCATGGCCTTCTATGGCTACATTGGCGGCTACCTATATGCCCCCACGCTTCGCATGATTCAGCTGAACGATGTCATTGCTCGCACAAACGCAGCTCTGTGGCGAATCTTTCTCACGCTGGATACTAAACCTACTGTAACCGATAAGCCGGGCGCAGTTGCGCTGCCCACCATTCAGGGAACGGTGAAGTACGACAACGTATGGTTTGAATATCAGCAGGACCAGCCGGTGCTTAAGGGGATCAACCTTGAGGTTGAGGCAGGGCAGATGATAGCTCTCGTCGGTCAATCCGGTTCTGGTAAAACCACCACGGTTAATCTACTGCAGCGGCATTATGATGTAACCGCAGGTTCTATCACTATAGATGGCCATGATTTGCGCGACATACAGCTTCCGTCACTGCGCCAGCAGGTTGGTGTGGTCATTCAGGAGACGATGCTCTTCAACACAACAATCCTGGAAAACCTTCGCTACGGTCGACTGGATGCCACGGATGACGAGGTGAAGGAAGCTGCACGAATTGCCAACATCGCCCACGTTATTGAAGGGATGCCCAGGGGGTATGAAACGCGGCTTGGCGAGGATGGTGTGAAACTAAGTGGCGGTGAAAAGCAGAGAATCGCGATAGCAAGGGCGGTACTTGCAGATCCTCGCATTCTGATATTGGATGAGGCGACTTCGGCACTCGATTCCGAGACGGAAGCCCTTATCCAGGAAGCCCTTGACAGATTAATGCAGGGACGTACTTCGTTTGTTATTGCCCACAGGCTCTCCACCATTGTAAAGGCAGATCGCATAGTGGTAATGGAGAGCGGCAACATTCGTGAAAACGGCAGCCACGCCGAGTTGCTCGCCGCTGGTGGTGTATATGCGGGGCTATACCTGCAGCAGTTTAAGGTTGCACTGGAAGGCCATGATGATGCCGCCGCAGGTGTACCCGCACCCGCGGCTTAAACTGGCTGCCTTCCGGCCACTGGAGATTTGATTGCTATGGGCCAGTTTCCCAGATTAATCAGTTACTTAAAGCCATACCGTAAGCGAGTGATTCTCGCTGTCTTTTTACTGTTGTGCATTACCTTTACACCTATAGTAATGCCCAAGCTCATTGGTTACACCATCGACCGCGTGCTGCCCAGGCACAACTATCGTGCTCTAGACTGGGTGTTTTGGGGAATTGTAGGGCTTTACGCATTCCGAGGCATTGTATCATTCTGGCTGAACTTTACCATTGGGTGGTTGGGGCAGAGAATTGTATTCGATCTCCGCTTTCAGTCTTATCGCCATTTAAACAGACTCTCGCTTGCATACTACGACAGTAGACAGACTGGCAAGATCATGGCGCGCCTCATGGGTGATATCGATTTCATTCAACAGATGATTTCAGGTGGTTTCGTCACCTTTATGGCAGATATGTTCAGTTTAATAGCCATTCTCATTGTGCTATTCACGATGCAGTGGAAATTGGCGCTGGTAGCTGTTGCCGGCATACCGTTTTACGTTATTAATTTCAAGTTATTCATACGCCATATCCGCCCGCTGGGTATTGAACTTCGCGACCGGTGGGACGCTATGCTGGGCGTGCTTCAAGAGAAGCTGGCAGGCATAGCGGTGGTCAAGGCATTTGCACGAGAAGAATATGAGACCGAGCGGTTTGTAGATACCATTCGCGATAACTTCAACATTGGCATGAAGCAGATGCGACTCAACCGCAAGCTTGGTGCAAATGCACAGGTTATAAGGGCGATCTTTACCGGCATCATTTTGTGGTACGGAGGCGCCATCATCCTGCATCATCACATGCTAATCGGCCAGCTGCTTGCGTTCAATGCACTGGTTGCACAGCTCTACGATCCTGCAGTACGCATAGTCGATTTTAATGTAACTGTGCAGTGGACAGTGGCCGCAATGGAGCGCGTATTTGAAACACTTGATACGCTACCCGAGATTGTGGATGCCGAAGAGGCCATTACCATGCGCGAAATGAAAGGCGCAGTGGAGTTTGACCATGTAACATTTGCTTATGAAAAGGGCAATCCGGTTCTCCATGATATATGTCTTAAGGTCAACCCCGGTGAGATGATCGCTATTGTTGGGCCAAGCGGTGCTGGTAAAACAACGCTTGTGAATCTTATCGCGCGGTTTTACGAGGTGACAAGCGGAAGTATTAAGGTTGACGATGTAGACCTTAGGCGGTTGCGGCTTGAATCTATCAGGCGGCAAATTAGTATTGTGAGTCAGGAAAGTCTGCTCTTCTCCGTTTCACTGCGCGAGAACATAAAGTACGGGTTTCATGACGCCACAGATCTGCAGATCATTCAAGCTGCACAGGATGGTGACATGCACGAGTTTATCATGGCGCTCCCGCTTGGGTATGATACCAAAATTGGTGAAGAGGGAATTAAGCTGTCAGTGGGGCAAAAGCAGCGAATGTCTATTGCGCGTGCAGCAATCACCGATCCACGAATCCTAATTCTAGACGACGCGACTTCCGCACTGGACAGCAAAACGGAAGCCAATGTGCAGGCGGCGCTTGAACGACTCATGAAAGGACGAACGAGCTTCGTGATTGCGCACAGATTGTCCACCATTGTGATGGCGGATAGAATCGTCGTGATGAGCGAGGGACATGTTGTGGATGTCGGTACTCACCAGGAGCTGGTCGCACGACCTGGAGTTTATCAGACTTTGTACAATGAACAGTTTCGGTCAGCACAGGAGAGTCACCTAGAGGCGCTGTTGGCCTAGTAAAGCGGCGGGCTAGCGTTCGTTGTTATCCGGTCGGAGTAGCGCGTTGTTTCCTAAATCCGTGCCGCCAGCTGCAGGATGAAGAAGTTCGTTTGTTGGCGACTGAGATGGGCGCAACAGCGCTTTGCCTAGCCGCATATTGTCTACATATTGGCGCAAAGGTGGTAGCGCCAATAGTGCTGCCTCCCGTAGTGCAATGTGCTTCCTGCTTCGGGACTCTGCAATTCGCTCAAGCAGTACCAACGATCTGCTGTCGCCTACCTTGCCAAGGGCCGTCACCACCGCAGCGCCCAGCTCCTTTTCGTCCCTCCGTAGCGTTAGCAACAGTTGATGTAACTGTGAAAGTTGCGAGGGAAGCAGACGCTCACGATCCTCCGGCTTAATGCGAGGAAGCAGGAGCACCAATGCTTTACCCGCAGCCGCCCGGTCGCGCTCCAGCAGTTCAGTAACCGGCCCCAACACTCTAACATCGTCGATTTGCGAAACGACGTCCAGTACACGATTTCTTTTTCTGGACAGGCTGATGAGGTTGAGCGGAAGAACCAGCAGCCCCGCTACATAGAGAAGCCACACAGAAATCATTGAGGCAGGTGGAATTGGTGCCGTTCCAGAGCACATTGCATCCACTACAGAGAAGACGTTGACGGCGCCCAGCGCAATAGCGCCATTTACCAGCACAATACTGGTAATCCGCTCTAGTCGTTTTAGGCGCGCGGTGATGTTGCGCATGTGGTCAATAGCAGCGTCTAGCCCTTCAGTACCCGCCTTTAGCAGCCTGTCAGCGCTTACTGCCGCGTTTTCGGTTCCTCTTTCTACTTGTCGCAATGATATACGGACGAGCTCGGGGTCTGTTAATGGTGTTCGAACTCTCTGCATTTCTGCCTCTTCCGGTGCATCAAAGTTAACGGCCACAACCGACAAAACTCAAATAATAGTAGCGTTAATACGAACGACTGCACACCACGAGTGCTTTATGTGTTCTGGTACATCGGTATTATAGCCCAGGCGGAACGGTTGGGCAACACAGCTTACGGTCGGTCCCTGGTGTATGAACTACAAAAG
>JAJYCW010000174.1 GCA_021777995.1 bacterium | reverse complement strand
GAGCAGCAGGAGAGCCAGGTGGGGCTGAAAGCAACTGGGCATAGGCGCCCTTAGCAACATTGGATACACCCTCATCGTAGGGAACGGTTACGTTGAACGTGTCTGTGTGCACATTGCTAGCGCCTACAATATCACTCATCTGCTGATAGACGTAATCTGCAGCCTTCTTCTCCCCGGGGTACCCTGCCACACGCGAGCCCATTCCACTCAGGGTGTCTATCGTGCTCATCATCCGCGAGGGGGAGACAAAACCATAAATCTGACGGTAAGCACTCTGTAAGTCGGCAGGAACGGGATCGGCATGCGCACAGGTAAAGAAACCGAAGACAGAAGCGATAATGGCAACCGCACAGACAATTGCGCTTCGATGCTTGTTTGCCAGCGGACCGTTCCCCAAACAGGACATGGACGCTCACCTTTCAGATTACCGGGGTAGCAGCACAGCCCCAAAACTGTGCATTGCCTGGCTTTACGCCACGGATACCGACGCTTTAGACGCGAATTTATTCAGTATGTTTCTGAATTCACTGCACGTCGGAGCATAGATTAAGACACACAGGGGATATTTCTCTGAGCACATAATAACATAACGCTAAAAAAATTACAAGTACAAGAACATAGGGTTCTTTAAGGTGAAAAAAGTTCGTTGTGATCGAGCAGATTAACAAGATTTATGTTGTAAATCTTGCCCTGGCAGCCCGAACGCCTGCCGATTTCGTGACCGACAGATGTTCGCGCTACCAAGGATCCATTAGCTTGTTAACTTACGATGTTACCGACGCAGAGAAGAGGGGGGCGCAACCACCGGTTTTGCCGGTGGAGCGACAGCAGGAGCCGCCGGGGCAGCTTCGAGCGAGGGTTGCCCATTCCTGGGAAGTGCGCCCTGCACCACGGCATTGGCGCCACCAGCTGTGATTACCTGCGCTGCCATGAGCGTTTGAACCACGCGCATCACATCGTCCGAACCTGAGGAGACCGCACTATGCCCACCCTCGCCACTGGTGCCAAAGTTTACAAATTGACCATTAGCAAGTGCCAGCGAGACTTGTTTGGTGAGTTCGGGCGCCATCTCAAGTCGTCGCAAGTCCAGGTATGCGCCACCAGATTCCAGCAGCGCTTGCGACTTTAGCCTGATTGCCTCCGCCTCCGCCTCGGCAACCGCCTTGATGCGCGCCGCCTGCGCACGCCCTTCCGCCTCCTGCTTGATTACATTTTGATCTGCATCTGCCTGCGCCTGTGTTATCTGCGTCGCTGCAAGCTCGGCCATTCTCTGCTCGCGCACCGCCGTCTGCCTGTCGGCCTCTGCACGTGCCACGGAAGCACCGTTAGAGGCAATCTGCATGTTAAGTGCCTTCTCCTGATCATTTACTTTCTGTTGTGCTTCCAGTTCAGCAATGCGCGAACGCTGCTGTTCCTGTGCCTGCACCACATCAGCGCTAGCCTTTGCACGTGCCGCGGATTCGCGACGTCGGGCATCGGCCACTTCACTGAGAACCGCCTTTATGTTCAGACTGTTAAACGTCAGCCCTAAATCAAGCAACTCACGCGAACAGGCCTCTTTAATGATCACGGCAAGTTCGTCATCATCCCCACGCGTAGTGAGAGCGCTAGAACCTGGAGCATTCGCGACTATTGCAGTTGACGTAGCCGCAATGGGAGTTGATGCACGCGCATTAAACAGCTGATCATGTTTCAGCAAGTTAATGGCTCGTCTGCCAGCAGAAGAAAGCACATCGGTGAGCGTGGACATCTGCTCCATCGCGGGTTTGGAAAAAAACTTGTTTGCAGCTGTGTTGACCATTGAGTCGTCTTCGCCCACACTTACGATGGCAGATGCCCGCACGGTTACTTTTACAGGAGCCGGTCGGCCGTTCGTATCCACATCCGCAGTCTGGTCGGTGATCTCAATGTCCACATTAATAGCCTGGGCGGGAATTGAGCGATTCTGCGTAAAGAAGGGAATAACGAGTGCCTTTGTTGGCCCTCGAAAAATTCGTAGGCCACCCGCTTTCCACCAGTTCACTAGCAGGATCTCGCCTGCGTCTACCCCGCGAAGGAACGTGGTAACTAGAACACCAACAAGCCCCACGCAAATAGCTAATACAACTACGACCAAGGCAATCACGCTGAAAATCGGACTCTGCATAACACCGCCTCCTTTTATTCCAACAGCTGCACGGTTCGTTAATTCTCTAACCGCAACGTAACCTGCACTCTTTCATGGGTAGCATCCACTTCCTCAATCCGGAGCGTATCACCGACATTCACAGGCAGAGCGATTTGATCAGGAGAGAGATGGGCGGTAAGTTGAACGGCTCGTCCGTCTCTAATGACCTGCACAATACCCTTGCCATTGTGAAAATTTGTAAGCGCAGTGGCGCTCTCAAAGGTCAAATCCGTCATGGGTGACGCGGGTCGACCCTGAAACCCCATTAACATATTCCACACGCGATTCACCACCAAACGCTCTAGCAGTGCCGCAGGAACGATCGCCAGTATTGCGCCCAAACCCGGGCTTGTACCCATCATACAGGCACCGTATCCGATTGCGCCAAACAATGCGGCGAAGCTAAAGATCACTCTCGGTTGCGTGAGTCGAAGAAGCCCACCGCTAGATCGGACAGATCCTGTGTGGGTACCCGAATGAGCGGCACCATGAACCGGTGTGGTGGGGAGGTGGCCAGTGTGCACTCCTACATGGCCCACTCCGGGATGGTGAGCGTGCCGACCAAACACCGGGAGTGCCATTAGAACGAGGCCGGCAAGCCCCCCTACCATGATTACCAAGAACGTTTGCATGTAAATTTACTCCCCATTCACAATACGCCGGCTTCATTGTTCACAGTGTCACAATCTTGCACTAACATCAGATATTCTCTAAGAGTTCAAGCACTTCCTGCCGCGCCCGGACCCCGGATTACCGGTTACATGAGCATGTATGACCACCAAACGATCATTCTTTCACAAATCAGGCAACCAAAAGAAGGAATTGTAAGTTTTGAAGGTATATAATGTAGCAAAACTACATAACCTGTAGATTTTGCTAGCACATCCCGACATTTCTAACAGGTGCGGCGCAAAACTGTTGTAACTTATCCGAGCGGCCGATCAGGCACTGTCGAGTACCCCATCGACGGTCCGTACACCTTCTCCGCAAGTCTGTACCTCGCGTTATCGCGAAGGAGGTAGATGTGTGCTTCTATAACTCATTGTTGCCCGTCCCCCGGGTGCAGCAAAGATGGAACCGCCGTGTGCAAGATTCCGGTAACGCACGGCCATTACTGCTAAGTGCAGTCATTTTATTCTCCATTTCTCCCATACCAACTCTTGCAGTTGCCCCGACCCAACCGACGCGAATTGCTCCATCATTCAAGGCTCAGGCGAAACTCCTTAGCCAGATGAAACAAGCTCCAGCTAAACAGTTTTCCGTTATCGTCGAAACGCGCAATACCGTCGGTTTCAACGCAGCAGGTGCCAGCGCCTTCCAGTATAAGAGCAGTCTCGTACACGGAGTACCAACGACGGTTATTCCCGGCACCCGCTTCCGTACCATGAGCGTATCGCTCGCTCAGATGAACCAGTTGCTGCACAATCCAACCGTGCTGCATATATCTCCCAATCAGCCTGTAACCGCATGTGCAGATCAATCCATGCCAGCAGTGGGGGCTATTTACGCGCATCAGCAACTTGGAAAAACAGGTAATGGAATCACTATCGCAATCGTGGACAGTGGCATACAGCCCGGCCCAGACCTATTACCTAACCGAATTGTGGGCTGGCACGATTTTGTAAACAACCGCCCCTATCCTTATGATGATTTTGGGCATGGCACTCACGTAGCAGGTATCGCCGCAGGAAGCGGCCTTCTCGCTTCAATATTTCACTACACCGGTGGCCTGGTAAAGACAGCGCCAATGGCACGCCTTGTTGGTGTAAAGGTTCTGGACGCCAATGGGGAGGGTACCGAAAGCAATGTAATTGCAGGCATCGCCTGGTGCATTGCTCATGCCACCCAGTACCACATTCGCATCATTAATCTAAGTCTCGGTACAGAGGTGACGCAGAGCTACACAACCGATCCTCTCTGCCAGGAATGTGAACAGGCCTGGCACGCTGGAATTGTAGTGGTTTGCGCGGCAGGCAACGAGGGCCGCAGCATACCAGATGATCCCAACAGCCCGACGGCCTACGGCACCATTGATGCACCAGGGAATGATCCTTGCGTAATCACTGTAGGGGCAATGAACGCTAACAACTCGCCAAACAGATGCGACAACCAGATTTGCACATACAGCAGCCGGGGTCCCAGCGCAGTTGACCTCGTGGCAAAGCCAGATATCGTCGCTCCCGGTAATGAATGTGACAGTGCATCCGCTTGGGGCAGCACCCTGTTTACACAGTATCCAGGTAACCGCGTGAATCCCCACAATTACAACGGATGGGGTCCTACAGGGGCGTACTTTCAATTGAGCGGAACCTCCATGGCAGCGCCTGTAGTCTCTGGAGCGGCGGCATTGCTGCTTCAAGAAGATCCTAACCTTAGTCCAGATACCGTAAAGGCGCGCCTAATGCTAAGCGCCGACCCATGGGGGAGCGGTGATCCATTCACCTATGGACTGGGTTACCTCGACATTCCCGCAGCACTGAAGTCCACGTTCACGGTACCGCCCGGAGGAAATGCACAGAGCCCAAAGGTTGCTCTCAATCCAGATGGGTCACTTACATTTCAAAACGTAATCTGGGGGAGTGGAATGGTGCAAGGATATAACTGGATATGGGGCACTGCTCTTGCCAATGGCAACCTGATTTGGGGCAATAACCTGATTTGGGGCAAGGATGTGGCCATCACCACGCCCGATGGCAACCTGATTTGGGGTAAGAACCTGATTTGGGGCAAGGGGATTTACAGCACGCAGCCAGACGGCAACCTTATATGGGGGAAGAATCTCATATGGGGCAAAGGACTTTGGTCCGGTGGCCCAGCTGCCTGCTCGCTGTCACTAGAAGATGCTAAGTTGATCATGACAGACGGTGACTAAGGGCACTGTATAAGGAAAGAGCTGCTTAAACGAACAGCCGGGGATATACTCCCCGGCTGTTCTTGCTCGTCGCAGATGCAATATGGTTCAGATCGAAGTGGTAAGTCTGTCTAACAGCCGCTCCAAGGTAGACGCCGCGCGTTTGTCTAGTGAGGCAAATGAAACTCCCACACACGAGGTGCCGGCCGGCGTCTGCCAGTTGCGCATCACCCTACACCGCACTTCAAATGTACTTGCACCAATATTCTTATCTACCCCAAGACTCCCACTGGTGAGGTTCACCTTAACATCAATTAGCCAGAT
>JAJYCW010000058.1 GCA_021777995.1 bacterium | reverse complement strand
CAAACGCGGCAAGCTCCGCGAGCTCTTTGCAAATCGCGGGATGATTATTATCCAGGCCCATACACTTGTAGGCCATTACTGCATGTGTCATGGCTGGGAAAATTGCGCCAAGGCCGCCACTCTGTTCTTCCCGCACAAGCAACCACTCAAGCGATCGCTGCAACGCCAACTTACGGAACGGTTTGAAGGGGCTGTCGTGGTAAACCTTTAAGATGCGATCCATGACAAGAAATACATTACGCCATGTAACCAGGCTGCTGTCCCAGTCCAGATGACGTGTATGCCTGTCACGTTCGTCCACAAACAGCTCGTCAATATGAGCATGATCGGGAATAGCCCGATGTGGACGAACAGAGTTAATCATTGCAAGTGGGACGAGTATCGCACGCGACCAGGACGACATTGCGTAGATGTTGAAGTAAAACCACCTTGGGAGTAATATCATTTCCGGTGGAATGGTGGGGACCCCGTGCCAATCATACTGGCCGAAAATCGACAGGTAAAGTTTTGTAAAGGTGTTGCACCGAGTGACGCCTCCCATTTGAAGGATCGCTTTGCGCGCTCTCCGCATGAACGGCTCGGTTTCTCGGTGCCCAGCAAGCTTGCAGGCAAAATATGCCTTTACGGAAGCACTTACTTCAGAGGGACCGCCTGGATAGATGGACCATGAACCTTCGGGATTTTGCTTGCTGCGAATGTAACGAGCTAACTTCCTGAACTTCTCAGGGTCATCGTGCCCCAAAAACTGAAGGAGGAGAATATATTCGCTCTCAAGGATGGTGTCACCCTCAAGTTCTGCAACCCAATGCCCATCTGGAGCCTGTCGCTCTAACAGATAATTTTGCGCGGCACGCACGGCAGTGCGAACCGCATCTAGAGATACTGCAGTTAAATTATGTAAATTTGAAATGCGCGACGCATTATGAATGACGGCCTGCTCCAGGCCCGGCATGTCCTGCGTATCAACTCTCATATTCAACGATACACCGTCCAGAGAGGGTTTCGGACCGCCAGATCACCCATGTACTTAAGGGGTCTGGCCTGCGAGATTACGCCAACAGGCGTGGTGAGCGAACTCACATTGGCTAAAACCACCGCGAACGCGCGGCAATTGTTAAGACACACTCCGTGGCAATGATATTGTAGCCGTGGAAACATATGTAAGTCAAGCGATTGTAATGCTGTATTTTACATATAATTTTAGGGTGTCAATGGAAATACGAACGACCGGAGTTATTGGTGACGGAATCTATTAAAGTTCTGCGTACCAATCGTAACCTTGCTCTGCCCAGTAGTCCGCAGGTCGCCGGTTAGTGTAGTGAATATGACCTATGCGCTTAATGTTTTTGACGCCGTATTTTACGGGAATAATGAGCCGCAGGGGTGCACCGTGTTCCTGCGTGAGCGGCCTGCCATTCATTTCATAACAGAGCAGTGTTTGTGGATGGCGTGCGCTCTGCATGTCAAGCCCTACATAGTATTGTTTGTCTGGCGTAGACATGGCCACAAAATCTGGATATGCAGGCACTCCATGGACTGGCGGTAGTGGGTTACCGTTGTCGTCTGTTTTAAGTGCGGGCGAATATTTTGCCATGAAATCAGCGAGACGCGCACCACGCCAGCTCATTACATAGCTCCAGCCTTCTATACATTTAAATTGCGTAATGATGGTATATGCAGGCAGGGCTTTTATTTCGTTAAGCGTAAAATCCCTGGAGTCTGGGTCGCCATTGGATGTGTCTAGCCCCCTGACCTTTAGGCGCCAGGAAGCGATATCCTGCATATTATCGAGCCCTACGTCGCCGTTTGTGCGTGCATGCCCAATAGCAGACGGGTGAAATGTGGGAGCAAGATGTCCGGTAGACGCGAAGTCGTGCCATATCTCTTCGTTTACCTGCAGCGCTCGCCTAAGCGGCCATGGTAATTCTTGGCGCATTCGGCGGGTATCTATCCAGTGGCGCGCGCCAAGAACGAACGCGACGCCCACAGCCCCTTGAAAAAAGCTGCGACGTGACATCCGGCGCATCCGCTGCTCCGCATCGTCTTCAACGGTTGAAACCAGGCGTACTCTCTGTTTCTCGTCTGTAGTCATTGTAAAGGGGCCTCCTCGTCGGCCAGAATGTAGCCTGTTACCATGCTTCTAAAGTTATTCCAGCCTGCCCGTACTACCTGTAGTATGTGGATCACGAAGAATGCGACGTATCCCATGGTTATCCAGAAGTGCAGGAAACGGGCCGTCTCATAACCACCAAGCAGTGAAGTGAGCCAGGCAAGTTGAATGGGCTTATAAATTGCCAAGCCAGTTATTAATGAGCCGAAACCCATCAGAATTATCGTGGAATAGGCAATGCGTTGAGCTCCGTTGTATTTCCCCTGGGCAGGTACTTCTCGTCGAATGTGCAATTCGTGCAGAATTACCTCTACTGCCTGTTTTACGCTGCTACGAGACGGTGCTAGCTCTCTCCATTGACCCGACAAAGCAAGAAAAGAGACGTATAAAATGCCATTTATAGCAAACAACCAGAAAAAGAGAAAGTGCCAGGCCATTCCCTCGGCTAGCCGGTAGTCCAAATCCCACAGGGCGTGCCCTTTGTTAGTTGCTTCGTGGTATCCGGGGTGATAGAACCATGAGGGAAATAGATGCACGTTGGCAAATCCCAGTTGAAGGTGGTACACATCGTTCGCCCAGTAGATTAGCAGCCCACTCCATATCATCACCGCTAATACAGGAAAGTTAACCCAGTGGAACCAGCGGATAGCCAGCGGGTGCTTCTCCTCGATTCGTTTCATATGTTAGCTCCACAACTATTGATAAGTATGCTAGTTTCTTAAGCATACAGGTTCGGTGCCCGATTTTATGCATGGTGAAAGATATATTAATATCGAATGATTGATGAATTATAACCTGATTTTACATACAATCGAATATAATTTCTAGCACGTTGGTGCTAATGGTCATGGCTCTAACCTGGCGTCTCCGTGCGCCGATGTTTGCTCTTGCGGGCATAGCTTATGATTTCCTCGTCACAACCTTGACAAACAGTAGGCACTGCGTTATAATCGAGGTATACCAATCGTTCGGTCATTGTTTGACCGAGGTCTCATTTGACCAAATACGGTTGGTTAAGGCATCTACTCGTTTGATCGGCGTGCAATGAGGCCCTTGTGCCAGCTTCTTGTCGTGCCCTTGTAGACGTCCTTGTTTTGAAACATGTAATGGCACCAGGTGAATGAAAATCATGACTAATGCCAGCGCCCGGCGCGAACTACCACCGTGGGTTATCATCAGCGTACTTGCCGTTGTCATCATTGTTCTCGCAGTGATGGTTTTTCGCGCGGTGAAGCCCGTGGAGGCATCTAACCATACGGTGATGATTGGCCCGAATTCGAAATCGAGCTACCTTAACCACTATGCTATGCCGAGCGGCAGTGCTGCTGCAGGTACGGCTAACAACAAATAGCCGATAAAGTCCATTCAAAACTAGTTTGGTAACTACTTTTGAGAGGCACGGAGAACACAATGTTTATAAACAGATCCCGTTGCAACGCATTTACGCTAATTGAACTCTTAGTTGTAATCGCGATTATTGCAATTCTGGCTGCAATTCTATTTCCTGTATTTGCGCAGGCCCGTGAAAAGGCACGCGCCATATCATGCATGTCTAACGCTCGTCAGCTTAGCATCGCCATTGAAATGTTCGCTCAGGATCACGACGAGTACTATCCAAAGGCGATGTTCAATGATCAGGCCGACGCCGGTGTGCCGTGGGGAAATCCATGGTGGTTTGGCTGGGAGCAGGTTATTTCTCCTTACATCAAGGACAACATGCTGTTTCATTGCCCTTCAGACTCACAGACATATATACGCTGTTACAACGATGCCTCGGGTAATCCGCCCAATCCTGCTAATCTGTCAAGCCCGTCGTGCTTTCCTGGCTCGTACCGCTACAATATTTCAAATCAGCCCAATGGTCCATGGACCGCATTGACAATGGCGGCACTAGATCAACCCACGGATGCGATTTTGATAGCAGAGAGCAGCAATGGGCTGGACGGAGCAGATTGGAACCAGCTGGCGACCTGGGAGGATCCTCACGCCAGAGTGTGCCACAACGATACCATAAACACTGCATTTGATCGACATGGACAAGTATCTGGTGACCCGAACAATCCTGCAACCAACGGTGCAGGACTGTCGAATTACGTGTTTGCCGATGGTCACGCGAAGGCTGAGCCGTGGGGTACTACATGGAACCCAATTGGACCTGCTCAACAGCAGGGATCTGCCACGGTTTATCCCACTATGTGGAGACAGAACTTCAGCGGTTGGCAGGACCAGTGTACGTATCCATAAATCGGATGCATAAGGCAAAACCCTAGACCTCTTGAACACCCGGGTCTACCGCAGTCGTGTACTAATGGTAGATCCGGGTAACTACCTTCTTGGTTGACTTCAATTCAACGGTAAACGATCTAAGGCCACGGAAAAAGCGGTGTGGGGATAAACCGGTTGACGATTGCAGGAAGAGTAAACAGCACCGCAACAGTAAATTCGCCCAGCACCAGGCCGAGAAACAGGGGCCGTAAACGGCGGTATAGGCCCATTCCGCCGTATCGAAGTACAAGTACCTTGATCAACCACGCAACCAGGCATGGAAACCAGAATACCTTCATAGTCCAGCTGCCGCACAGAGCGTATCCCAGAGGATTCAAAGGAAACCCACTGAGGGTGGTTCGCAGCACTACAAGCGCAATGGTGACCAGCATTCCAACCAGGAACCAGATGTCGTTTGCAAATGCAGGAGGTGGGTTTGTGTGCGCCAGATTTGCATGGGCATCCTGAAAAGCCCATACCGGGTTGCCGGTGTAAACGTAACTGTACATTTGAACTGCCCCCAGTCGGTATGGCAGAGTTACATGCAGCCACCCAGCAGTAACTATCGAGACCACTAGAGCGATTGCAAACACTGCTGACAGTGAACGCCTTCGCACCTGTACCCCGTCTGCAAACTTGAGAGAGTCTAGGAAGCTGGTTAACAGCAGGCCGCGTTGATCCCTTGTCATAAAACCGTCCATGAAGGCCATGGCGGTGATATTTGAACTGCTAAGAGATCGAGGATCCGCTACAAGGCGGTACATATCGACAGGCCGGAACGATGTCTCCGTCATGAGCATTCCTGCTTCCGCAGTAGAACGTGCAAGCACAACGCCTACCAGAAACAGCGTTGTGCAGACTGTAAAGAGGGCTAGCAGAAAATCCATGCCCAAAAGATGAAGCCAGGCTGCCATAAGAAGTACGCACGTTGCCAGTCCTTTTACAGACAGCCGAGGGGACAGCAGTTCATCCTCTGCTCCATCTGCACGTGAGCCAAAAATAACGCTGCTCCAAACTGTTTTGATATATCCCCTTGCGGTGTAGACCATGTACCCGGCAAGCACAACATACGCCCCCATCACCTGATAACCCACAAACTCTTTACAGGGGTACATTGGCATCTCTACAGGCTGGTATCCCCAGGAGGATGCAAGAATGTTTTCAACGCGTGTTACCATGAAAAAGAACCAGAGGGAGAAAAGCAGGTCGGTGGGCAGGAGGTAGAAAAAGCCAACGGCCGCAAACGTGAAATAGGCAGTGAACATTCCAATAGCATTCCAAGGCGGGCTTGTGAGGTACTGACCAATGTTCACCTGCGTGGTGATATCTGGAATGGACGGCATATATTGGTGGAACCCGTTGAACCCAAATATCACCGTAGGGACTATGAACCCTACCCATGTCATGCGGTTCGTAAAAAAGTGGCTATTCCCGGTGCCGCTCTGTGCCGGCGCACTAATCATTTCTAGCGGCAATTGCACCAACGGAAACGTAAGTTTCTCATTGTCTACCCACTGCTTGCGCAACAGAGCAGCCAGGCAGATCATCGCGCCCATCATCAGTGCAACGAACAGCCCCCACGCGCACAGTGGTACCACCCACATATTCCACGGTATTGGCTGGCCCGTATGCAGAGAATTGTAGAATCCTGCGGCTACGGGCTGTTTAGCGGGCCCGGCGGGGTTCCACGGCACTGCCCAACGAGGAATGAATTTGAAGAACATGCTACGCCAGTGATTGGTGGCATCGGCATAATAGTTTGGGACAATGAGGAGTGGGATGAGCTTTTCTAGAATTCCACGTGATGCTACCATTGCCGCAATAAGCATCATTACGTAGATGGAATAGAGTTCCCGCGTCTGCAGTTGTAGTCTGGGGGCAAACCGTCGAAAGAACGCCTGTGCGCCTAAAAGCATTACCAGCATGCCAATCACTGCAGGCGGGAGTTGCATGTACCCAAGCTGTATTTTACCAACCACAATCTCGGCATAGCAAACTACGAAGCAGGTGACTACGACACAAACGACCCCCACTGCGACGCCGCGCACCGTGAGCGCGTTGACCCTGGTGGTGGTCGAATCCGAGGTTTTGTGGTGTGCAGCGGCCATTGATACACTCCCTAGTAAGAAATAAATTGCGCTAGCAAAACATTGTTTTATTGCAGGTGCACTTACAACACCACACTGCTGCAAAGCAGCAGTGTGGTTCAGGAATAGTAAAGACCTTAAGAGTTAAGTTGTGGCGAAACGATTAGTGGCTTTTGTGTTGAGCTGTGCGCAGTTACCCGCGCAGTACCTCCACCTTGTTGACGAATTCACATAGTAGCTGGTTGGCTCGCTCGGCATTATCTGCTTCTGCGTAAACGTGAAAATATGGCTCGGAAGCATCGGGCAGGATGAGGGCCCACTCGGTACCGTTTACGAATTTGATACCATCCACCATTTCAACGTATCGCTGTTCGGTCGCCACCATATCATGTGCTTCTCGAGTGAGGACACGCATAATACGGCCCTTGTTCTCCCATGGACAGCGCACTACGGCCCGCTGAAGGTATGATTGCGGCAACTCTTGTGCTAGTTCCGATATTTTTATGCCTGTACGCGACAGCATCTCAATGAGTTTGCTAAATGCGAACATGGCATCAAACGACGGTTGGAACTCACTAAATATGAAACCTCCGTTGTCATCGCCGGCAAAGTCTACGCGGCGGTTGCCAGAGGCGTCTCGCACGCAGAGCTTCATCAGATCACGAGGTTCAGTTTTAGACCTCATCATGGATGCACCGTGCATTGCCACCAGTGGTTCCAGCATGCGCGGAGCGTTTACAGGAGCCGCTAGCCGTGCCCGGTCATGCGTTCGAGCAACCAGCACCGACATCAATGCGAGGAGATTGTTTCCGCCAATAATATTTCCATCGGCATCCACAATGGTCATCCGCTCACCGTCGGCCTCAAACAACACACCCATATCGGCGCGCAACGTCTGTACTATCTGTGCAAGGCCTGGCAACAGGGCAGCCCTGGCAGTGGGAGTTTTTGGTGTCTTCTGCACGTCGGGGTAGGCGTTAAGGGCAATTAACTCAACGCCCATACGCCCCAGCATTGCGGGATAAACGTTGGCAAGCCTCCCAAATGCAAAGTCTGCCACTACCTTAAGGCGCAGCTTTTGAACGTCCTTTACGTTAAGCCTGTGGAAAAAGTCTTCTGAGTACTGCTCAATGCTGCGGCCGGCAAATTCCAGAACGCCTACCTGGTCGGCATCAACACGGCGAAAGTCCTCCCTAAAGAAGATGGTCTCTACTTTGCGTTCAGCGTTTTTCGAGAGGTATACGCCCTGATCGTCGAAAAACTCGATGAGCGCCATCTTGGGATCTTCGTCTGAAAGTCGGATGTGAACACCGCCCCCTGCCTGGGATCCTAGAATACTATGCCGGGCAAGTGGGAGCGGCATGGAGCGCATATCGAGAACGTTCACGCCTACAGACAATAAGCCAGATATCATGGCGCGCTTCATCATTCGTGCGACGGGGCCCGAATCTCTACTCGTTACCACCGTTGCGCCTTTGCGAAGGTAGCCACCGTAAGATGCGCCTAGTTTACACGCAAAGTCCGGCGTTAGCTCGATATTAGCAATGCCTGTGACGCCTGTTTTGCGGAAGAGCGAACCTGCCCATTTTTGCCCCCAGATGAGGCTCATGGTGACCGTACTACCCGCTTCAATAATCTTATCTGGCCACAGCTTTATCTGGGTGCGAATGGTGGTGTCCTCTTCGATGCGGCAGCGTGCACCTACCACGGCTCCTTCCTGAATGACGCAGTTGTCCTTAATAACGGTGTGCGAGCAGATAGTACAAGCGCTTAGCTGCGACTCTGCGCCGACGTAGACGTTATCCCAAAGAACGCTGCGATGTACCTTGGCCTTCTGTTCGATTATGCAGTTATCGCCAATCACCGAGTACGGACCAACGACGGATTCCGCTTTGACTTTTACGCTGCGCCCTAAAACTACCGGCGGCAAGATCTGTGCGGTAGGATCGATTTCACATCCTTCGCTCACCCATACGCCATTGGCGCGGCCCTCACTCGTTGCGTGGCCAATTCGAACCCGTGTTTGGCCGTTAAGTACAGTGTACTGGGCCTCACGGTATTGTTGAAGGTTCCCCACATCACACCAATAGTCGCGATCCATAATATAGCCGAAGAGCGGTTTCTCTTCGGCTAGGATTTGCGGAAAGATGTCGTGGCTCCAGTCGTAATTCTTGCCCATTTCCATGTAGCCAAAAATGGAGGGTTCAAGAATATACATTCCTGTATTCACAGTGTCTGAGAATACTTCTCCCCACGAGGGCTTTTCCAGAAATCGGCGAATGCGGCCCTCGTCGTCCGTTATGACGACACCGAACTCCAGTGGATTAGGTACGTGCGCAAGCACGATGGTCGCCACGCTCTGTTTCTCGCGATGATAGGTGATCGCCGAACTTATATCAATATCAGTAAGGGCGTCGCCGCTGATAATGAGAAATGTGTCGTCCTTTAGGTAATCTTCAGCCTGTTTTACGCTTCCAGCCGTGCCCAGTGGGGTGTCTTCCACCGAGTAAACCAGGTTCACTCCCCATTCCGATCCGTCACCGAAATAGCCCTCTATTTCATCCGCAAGGTAGTGTAGCGTCACAATGATGTCGGTGATACCGTGCTCTTTTAGAAGTAGCACGATGTGCTCCATGATAGGCAGGTTTAGTGCAGGGGACAGCGGTTTTGGGCGCTGTGAGGTAAGGGGCCTCAGCCGAGTACCCTCTCCACCCGCCATAATTACGGCTTTCATCTGGACAGACACCTCATTACATGAACATATGCAGTGTTCCGTTGCTGGATGTGATACACCGCCGTTCATTCTTTCATTGGGTTATTCAGTTACGCACCGGTTGGAAACTTCCCTTGTTCGAACGACTACCATATTTTACATTAGAATGTGATGCTGTTCGACTGTGCTGCAGGCTTGAATTTGGTTAACGCTGCCCAACAGAGTAGCGCCGAACCAAATACAGCTAAAATTGGTCCTGGCAGCCTTCTAAAATTGATCATCACCGTCACGAGGCAAAATACGGCTGCAAGCAGTTGCAGAACTGCGGCGTTGCCTGCAAACGAATCGGATCCGGCTGCGATGCTCGAAACTCCGCAAATTACCTCGGCTGGAAGAAGAAGGTGCCAAACACCAACATCTAAGCCCGTAAGGGCCATAGTGGCGTTTGATTGTACGCTGCGGTATGTTGCAGCAGGTAAACTGTACGTAATATCTGGCGCAACTACCCATGTTGCATAGAAACTGGCGGTAATAAGGATCATACCGGCAGCAGTTACGGCGAATGGAATGGAATGTCCGATGCCCGGGTTGTTGCTCTCTTGCACTTCCAAAGTGTATCGTACCGTTCTCGCATAAGAGTACAGGAGTCAATAAGTACCGACAATCGCTGCCTCGATTACGGCACAACTTACTGTAACTGTTCTGCATACGGCGATTGTTTTCCTTGTAGTTGGTAGAATTTTTTTGTACAGTGCAGTTTCATCCTTTCCGATGCATGCCTGTGGCATCGGAACTTATTACTTGTCAAACGTAAAAAGGAAACAGTTGAGTGCCGCACCCAAACTTTTACTCCGAATTCTCTGAAGCGCTTCAGAGTTTTTTGCAGATTTCGTTAGACGATGCACTTGCGCGGCGTTCAGATACTACGCCGGTTGAGGTCGCCTGGAATTTTGCTACCAAGTGCGCGGCGACAGTACCTGCCTACGCCGACTGTTTAACCTGTAACGGAATAGATGTGGAGAAACGTCAACCGGATTCGTTCTACAGTCTTCCGGTTCTTACGCGCGAAAATTACATTAACCAGTATCCTCTGAAGGCGCGGTGCACCAACGGTGATATTCATTCCTGCAATATGGCTGCTGTGTCCAGCGGGTCTACGGGTACTCCCACTGTCTGGCCTAGGTCCGCTGCGAACGAACTGCAGGTTGCTCGACGCTTTGAGCAGGTATTTGCAGACTCATTTGACGCGTGTACCCGCAGCACACTGGCAGTAATCTGCTTTGCCATGGGTACATGGGTTGGCGGATTGTATTCGCTGGATTGTTGCCGACACCTAACACATCGTGGTATGAAGGTCTTCGCGGTTGCACCTGGTGCAAACCTTAACGAAATACTTAGAATTGTAAACGAACTTGGCCCCCAATTTGATCAAACGGTGCTGCTCGGTTATCCTCCATTCCTTAAGGATGTAGTGGACGAGGGAATTAGCCGTGGAATTAATTGGCGCGAGTTCCATGTGAAATGGGTGTGTGCCGGTGAGGTGTTTAGTGAAGAGTGGCGCTCCCTTATGGCGGGTCGTCTTGGTACCTCGGATGACGCTTTCTGTAGTGCGTCAATTTACGGTACCGCAGATGCCGGAGTGTTAGCTTGCGAGACGCCGCTCAGTATTACCATTCGTCGTTGGTTTGCTAACAATCCTGCCGCTGCTGAACGTCTATTTGGCGAATCGCGATTGCCTGCCTTGTTTCAGTATGATCCGTACCACAGGTTCTTTGAGTGCATAGACCACGAGCTTCTGTTTACCGGAGACAACGGTGTGCCGCTAGTTCGCTATAACATCCACGATTCTGGCGGTCTGCTTGAATTTCGCGATATGACAGACTTTCTGTATGCTAACGGCTTTAATATACTGGCCGTTGCACAACAGACGAATATAACGGTGCGCGATCTGCCGTTTGTCTGGGTATTTGGCCGCTCTAACTTCACTGTGTCGTTTTATGGTGCGAACATCTACCCTGAGAACGTGACGGTTGCCCTAGAATTGCAGCCAATCTGCAATTGGGTAACTGGAAAGTTTGTTCTGCACATAGATCACGATCCGAATGGAAATTCCAACTGGGTTGTGGAAGTTGAACTAGCGGTGGGCACAGTACCCCCAGACGACCTTGCAGATTTAACGGCTGCCACTATCCGGTCGCAGCTCAGCAGGCTCAACAGTGAGTTTGCCCACTACGTGCCTGAAGCCGCTCAGCTGCCTATTGTTCACCTGCGGCCTTATCGGGATGGTGAATGGTTTCCCGCGGGAGTAAAGCATCGATACACACGGCGTTAGCCAGCTGCCAAAAGGCGCTTGTCGTTGCGATGATCAGAATTACCTTGTAGTAGTTGCCTGCAAACCATGGCTCGCCAGTTGGGCAGTGGAGGTGTGGTAAATTGAGATCACTTTGGGTTACTGCGGTATTCGGGCTTATGGGTCTGCTTGCGGCTTCTCCGCCACGACAAACGGCTGCCCAGCAACAAGCCGCATTAGCTGCCATTCACAGTATTGCGGTAATACCGCCGTTTTTTGGTGTTCCAGCTTCGGCTTTGCCCAGGGGCAAGTCCCCAGCACAGACTACCGCTCTACAGGCGGCATACCTTCATACGCTGAAAAAACTTCAAGAGGTCGCGGTTGTGCGGCTTTCTCAGCGAATTGCAAGCAGGCTTAGCCTTAAGATTGCGCCTGGAAAGACCGTAAATCAAATACTTCAATCCGAACATTTAACCGCTCGTGAGCTATTTGATCAACACGGTGCTATTACCGGTGGACGCTATCCCAAACTAAACCTGAAAGCCTGTGGACATCTATGCGAAAGGCTGCACGTGGATGCCGTGTTGGTAACGGATCTGGATGGACCTCAGCGAATAGGCGGTCACTATGTATTCGTTCCGCTACAGGGCAGCGGATACGAGCCGTCGCATGTTGTGAGCAGTGGCGAGTTTAACGTGGTCAACCAGAATGGTGAACTGGTACTAACGTCCAGTGAGACCGTTCAACATCCTGCAACCCGCATAGGAGCTCAGCAGTTCATATTAGCCGATTGGTTAGAGGCACAGAATCTGCTCATTGAGAACTTCATGGACTACTGGAATTTGAAGTTGAATTAGCTTCGCAGTAACGCAACGATAACAAACGGCCAATAATATTATCGGATTGGACATAAACCGCATTGCTGCTGATTGTAGCAATACTGTCAACATTACCGGGCTTATCGTGTAAACTAATAGGTGACTGTATACTCGAGCCTGCTAACAAGCAGTTACCGGTTATCTGCTTTCCATCTGTTTGCTATCACCTTCGTAAATGTAGTTTCATGGTCCGTCAGCACCCGAGAAGGCGGCTGTTTGGCAGAGAAGGAAACACGGACACTCTCTGCTCCTACGCTTTCCTGGAAACCTGACTAACATGGCTTCATCGCCAAGGTGCAGCAGACATTCATCGCTGCATGCGAATGTGCTCATATTGTTCAACATTCGCAGTATTCTCAATTTCCAGGAGGTTGATATATGAGGAACGTCATGCCATGCCTGGCCGCCGCACTTACTGTGCTCGCTGCCGGATGGTCGACCGTCGCCAAAGCTCAGGATAATCCGTTCAAGGATGTACCAACAGATCACTGGGCGTATGAAGCCGTTACCGATCTTCAGCAGCACGGGATATTAATTGGGTATCCTGACGGTTTTTTTGCCGGCAAGCGTGCTCTTACCCGCTATGAATTCGCCGTGGGAGTTGATCGGCTGCTTCATCACATGCGGTTGGTTCCGGGTCCTGCAGGCGCGCAAGGTCCTGCGGGCCCGGAAGGTCCTGCAGGACCCGCGGGGCCCTCTGGCCTTACACCCCACGAGCTTCACGAGATTACCCGGTTAACCCACGCGTTCAGGGGTGACCTTGCACGATTAGGTGTGAACGTGCACCGAATAGATGCGCGGCTGGCGAGACTAACAGCGCGGGTGAACGCCCTGCAGGCACGTATCGATGGCCTGCCAAAAATCAAAGCCGACCTGTTCGTTGGTATGGCGAGTTCACTTTCGCGTCACTCATTCTACGACTACAGCGGCGCCTTCCACCCTGGCGCTAGTTCTTTAACAAACAGCGTCAACGTCCTACATGACCTGCACCTTAACATCAGCATGCGATTTAAGGACGGGGCATATGTCGCGGTAGAACCCGTAATCAGCAATTACCTTAGCTACACCGATAACGGCAAGACTGACCTTGGCGGCATACCCGCAGCAAATCCTGCTTCGGCCGAAAAGGAACTCGCAACGCTTTACAAAGCTTATTTTGCGGCTCCTGTTCTCGGCGGTCACCTCGTCATCGGCCGCTTTGGCGAAAAGCTGACACCGCTTACGTACTATCGTCCCAACCATGAAGCGTACTTTAATTTGCCGTGGTACCAGAACTTCGAGTGGATTCAAGATGGCTTGAAGTTCACCCGCAAATTTGGCAGCGCGACCACTCAGGTGTTCGCGGGAAGCTTCCAGACGGTTACCACCACAGGCACAGCCAACTATCTCAACCAACCGGCGGTAGGGGCACTCTACGGCCCGCGCGCACTAGGCCCCGCCAAGGTAGAGGGGTCTGCCGCTCGAGGCGCGATACTCGCAACCCAGGTAATGGGGCTCAATGTGGCGTTTCCTATTGGTAAGGTACTTGATTTGGGGCTAACAGCTCTAGATCTGGGCGGTAACACTGCTATCACACCCACTACTCCATTCAACAACGTAGTGGTATATGGCCTCAATTTCAAACTCCATCACATAGGGCCGGTGGGTATCAGTGGCGAAGTTGCCAAATCAGTAGCACAGCAGTCCTTAAGCAATGGTGCTGCAGGGCTCAGCAACAATGATAACAATGCCTTTTGGCTAAACGCTGCGTACAAAACACACGGTACCAATGTGAACGTTGGATACAAGTACATTGATCCTCGTTTCCAGTCGGCAGGTACATGGGATAAACTGGGAAACTGGTTTAGTCCAACGAACATTCAGGGCCCGTATGCAAACGTTTCCTTTAAGCTCTTCCACAAGCTTGGGATCTCGCTGGGCGGCAAGTACTATAGTGGTGCGCGCAACCGTGTTTACGGACCAGGTTTGGGGTTCACCATGGGTAGCAGCATTGGCGATGCCACGGCCGGCTTTACCTATGCTATTAACAAAAAGGTAGAGCTTCTTGCAAACTACGAGGGAGTCTTCTACAACCTTGCAGGTAGCGTTTCGGCTACCGAGGTGCGGTCACATCCGGTAGAACAGTACCTTACACTGGGTGCGAATCTTAACCTTGCGGGTAACACCTCTCTCGGCATTGCCTACCAGATCATATCTAACAGTGGGGATGCTGGATTTGGTACGAGTGGCTCAAATGCTAACATGCTGACATCTCAGGTACATGTTACATTCTAACCAGTTGTAATCAATTTGCTAGCAGATGGCGCCAACTCTTTACAGGGAAGGCGCCATCTTTTTTCGTTCTCCACAACATGAGGAACTTGGGCTTGAATAATTGGACTGCCCTCCACACGGTGTAGGTCGTTTAACCTTAACTTCACATTGTTATGAAGGAAATTACTACCAATGGGTTAAACTATATAAAGATTGTTAAGAAATAGCTTCCCAACGTTCGGGTTTAACCAAGAAGAGGTCTGCTGGTGAACAAGTATATTATAACTGCAGCTATGCTTATGCTTCCGTGTACTGCATGGGCGGGCGGTGGAAGAATAGTGCAATTCCATCCAATTCATCCGGATGTACGCCCATTTAACCTTGACGAAGTGCGCTTGCAGCCTGGTCACGAGTACCGTGAGATGGAAGCGGATAAGCGGTATTTACTATCGCTGTCCACTCAGCGGCTGCTACGCAATTTTCGGGTAACCGCAGGGTTACCGGCACCAGGTAAGCCGTTAGGCGGCTGGGAAGCTCCCACCTGTGAAGTACGCGGTCACTTCGTGGGACATTTTATGTCGGCTTGTGCGCTGATGTACAACAGCACTGGGGACATACTCCTGAAGGAGCGGGGTGAAGAGATTGTAAAGGGTCTCGCACAGTGTCAGAGGGCAATGGGAACAGGCTATCTTTCGGCTTTTCCTGTGTCTTATTTTGACAGGCTTGATTCTGGCAAACAGGTGTGGGCGCCCTACTATACCATTCATAAGATTATGCAGGGTCTTCTGGACATGTACCAGCTTTGCGGTGACAAACTTGCACTACAGGTAGACCAGAAAATGGCAGATTATTTCTGGCACCGCGATCGTGGTTATTCTTATAAAAAGATGCAGATGATTCTTCAAACCGAGTTCGGCGGCATGGAGGATACCCTCATCCATCTTTATGAGGTCACACACAAGCCCGAGGACTATAAGCTAGCGTTCATGTTTCAGAAGCACGTTTTTGACGGGCCGCTTAAGCTTAGGCACGATGACCTCACGAATATCCATGCCAACACCCACATTCCCCAAGCATTGGGAGCAGCTCGCAGGTACGAACTCACCGGCAACACGGCCTACCGCACACTTGTGTCCTATTTCTGGCAGCGTGTGGCCGATCATCGGTCGTACGCAACGGGCGGCAGCAACCTCGGCGAGTTTTGGGGACCACCAAATAAGCTTGCCTATACGCTAGCTGCAAACAACCAGGAAACGTGCACCACCTACAATATATTAAAGGTGACCCGTGATCTGTTTGAGTGGGATCCTAAACCTGCTTACGCTGACTTTTACGAGCGCGCCTATTTCAATGGCATTCTTCCTGCTCAAAATCCCAAAACCGGCATGATGATCTACTACACGCCCTTGGCCGCAGGATTTGCCAAGAACTTTGGCACACCGAACAACACATTCTGGTGCTGTTACGGAACGGGTGTCGAGTCGTTTGCGAAGCTGTCGGACAGCATCTATTTTCATGACCACTCCGCACTGTATGTCAACCTGTATGTGCCATCAATACTCCATTGGCACAGTAAAAACCTGGTGCTTACGCAGAATACTTCCTTTCCCAAGGGCCCCGATAGCCACTTTGTATTGAAGTTAAAGTCACCGCTTCGTCTTACCCTGAATTTTCACATTCCCTATTGGGCAGGTGAGGGCCGAAAGGTGCGTGTAAATGGTCGACCGGCCGCGGTAAACATGAAGAACGCGTCGTTTTGTTCAATCACGCGTGTATGGCATAACGGCGATACTGTGGATGTGCACCTTCCGATGCATCTACACCTTTCACCTATGCCTGATAACGTTAACATGAACGCCATCATGTACGGACCACTCGTGCTGGGCGGAATTCTTCATGAAAGCGCTCACAATGGAATCATGCCAGGTTTAGGCCAGCCTCAGTCGTCTCTTCATGGCGCCGAGACCCTGGCATGTACTCGGCAGGAGATCCTCAGCCACATCAAGATGGTGCCGCACGCCCCACTTCATTTCGTAACCATTGGCTTCAAGAAGAACTACTCACTAGTACCGCTGTACGATATTATCCACCAGGTTTCCACTGTCTATTGGTATGCAACAGGCAGCGACTCCCAGTACCTGCAGGGTGTGCAGCAGGCTGCTCTGCAAAACAAGGCCCTGGTCGCCCGCATTCAGGACTATGTTTTGCCAGGAAACTCTCAATCGGAGTCGCAGCATCTGGTAGAGTCCAGCAACAGTGGTACCGGAAATTTTGCGGGAAGTACGTGGCGCGATGCGGATGGAGGTTGGTTCAGCTATCGTCTCGCTACCAAGGGAGTGAAATCGGCTAGCTTGCTCTGCTCCTACTGGGGAAGTGACTCTGGCAATCGAACCTTTGATGTACTTGTCAACGGTACAAAGATCGCCACACAGACTCTCCAGAACGACGATCCAACGCACTTCTTCACTGTTACTTATGTTATCCCGCCAGCACTGCTAACAAAGGGAGACACTGTCCGTGTAGAGTTTAGGGCTGCATCAGGCAAGGTTGCCGGTGGACTGTTTGGTGTAGCCCTCCTAAAGGGCTAATGTTCCAACAGCAGTTCGTGTGCTGGTCTGCTTGCCGCGAACTGCTGTCCTGTTTTTCGAATCTGCGATCGTAGAGTGTGAATGGTTGAACGCGCTTCCGAGCTGGTAACAAACACGCGAAGCGTACCGTAGTAGGCCTTTATTGATGCCCAAGATGGCGTGTTGAACGGTTACTATTGGGCAAACCGAAAGCGTTAGGTTTACGTATTAGCAACGTAGCACGCAGGTACTCCACTTACCAGTATTTGCTTCCTGTAATCTAATTGAAAACTCGTTTGCATTTGTTGCTACATGTGAAGGACTTACGCTATTTTTGGCTGTTAAGGCCTTAAGGTAACTCGGCGCATGCAGTGGAGCAATAGGGTATCATGGCTTGTTGTGGCGTTACGATTTCCTGCCAATTCCACCGTTTTAATGCCGTGTTCCGCATGCAAGATCATTATAAGCAATTCGATAGCCCACCGGTGCCTATGACTGTAGTGAGGGTCAAAATTTTTGCATTCAATTGAGTCGCCAGCGTGGCTCGCCTGGAATCTGTCGCTTGCAGCCATACCAGTTGTCCTAGGGCAGTTTCTTGCGTGGTGGGGCATTACGCTTCGAGGAAAAATCAAACGGCCTCTGTGGTCCATACCTCTGGTGATCATTGGTATTTTGTGGCTGGCGTTCCTGCCCAATAGCTGTTACCTTCTAACTGAGTGGAGGCACTTCTTTTTTGATCCCGCCTTCGTAAACATGCGGCATGCAGCCATCACAAACGAAGAGCGGCTTGTTGTTGCGCAGTATGGCTTCTTTTTTATTATTTACAGCCTGGTGGGTGTGCTGTTTTACGGCCTGTCAATACGGCCCGTTGTGAAGCTGTTGAGAAGCATGAAGCTTCCCACGCCACTACTCGCTGTGCCTTTCTTTGTGTTGGTTTCACTTGGTGTTTATCTGGGCCTTATTGTGCGCTTTAACTCGTGGCAGGTAATAACCGATTTCTCAGTAGTTTGGGCAACTGCAGTACATGCGGCCGAGGCGCAAGAGCTTCGCACCGTTATTTTGGTATTTGCTCTACTCCTATGGGTGCTCTACATAATCGTAGACATATGGATTGATGGTGCGTCGGCACGGATACTTGCCCGACCAGGGCTTCAGAGTGAGGCGGGCCGCACCAGGAAAAAATAGCTTTTCCTCGAATATTTTCAGTGTACTCAGTCCTCGGTTAGGTACAAAGTATCCAGATCCTCCACACTTAGACTCGGTGCAGGATTCAACGAGGCGGAATTCAGGTAAGTTCGAATAGAGTACTCAAGTTGACGCGATGCGGGGCGATTCTCGATGTCTGTGTCGAAATCAATTGCCGTTATCAGAATTCTTCCTTTTCCTACAGCCGCCTCCAGCATGACCGCAAGTTTGTCGTTTCGCGTAAATCGGTCAATTGTCTGAACGATGGGGCGAAAGTTTTGCGGAAGGTCGTTAATGACCATTGACCTCGAGTGCTTCACGATGTCCCACCACTGCCATTGCGAGTAGGATTCTGTTGGGAAGTGGGCAAAGATGGGATGCCCACTATCTATTAGCAACCCGGTGGTACCGGCCTGGCCTTTAAAGTGAACTGGTGACCAGAAGCAGGAGCTAAACTGGCCCTCTAAGGCGTTAGCCGGCTGCCGGTTTTGATGCCGCAGCCACACGGTGCCACCGCGACGAAGTTCGTTCGCAAGTCCGTAGCTCCAGCTATCGGTTACGAGGACGTCGTGCAATTCAACCGTTGAATTGGATGGAGGGTAAACCCAGATGTTCCAGGTATTAGCTGGCTCGTCGGTAATAGAAAGTGCGAGTAGAAGCTGGCATGGTGGTAAGCCTGCCGGAATTGAAAGATTTAGGTTCTCAAAGTCTACAAGACCTGACTGGGAGAGTCGCCTCGTACCGCAATTCTGTTCACAGATCACGGAGCCGTCGCTCTTTAGCAGCTGTGCAGTAAGAGTGACGGGATTTGATCGCTGCGGACCGTAGTGTGCCAACTTGCTTTGGCCAGTCAATTGTGTTCCTGAAATAAAAATATACTGGTCTAGCTGAGCAAGAGGCACGTCTGGTCGACAGAAGGCTCTGAATTCTTCACTCGTAATGAACCCTTTTGAGCGCCAGAATGCGTCAAGCACGCCTATGGTAGCAGTACCCTGCCCGGGAAAGTCGTGAAGGTCAAGTAATTGGAACCCGCTGACGTTGGCTGTACGCAGCAGCGCCTCCACCTCCTCCTTGTAAAGGGCAGCAGCAAGCTTCCCGCTCGCATAGGTAAAATCTTTCGCCTGCTCAAGCATTCCGCGTTGCTCTAGCATCTCTGCTATCCAGTCAAAGTTCTGTGCGCTTAAAACACCTGAGTAATCTTCGCGGTTATGGACGTTCGGAAAGACCACCCATTGACCAACCTCGTGCGCAATTACAGGTTGTTCCAATTCAGCCATCGCAGCATCGTAGTTTGTGACCGAACAGGGCTGTTCCCTATCAAATCGTGAAGTAAGTTCCCACCAGGAGCTGGCTCGCAGAGGATGACTGTTGTGGTGATTCTGACCGCTGTCACAGGTGATGATAACCTGACTTTCTGGGTTGGCGGGGTGGGAGTAGGCACCAGCAGTTACCAGTCTACCGGCATGGCGGCTCTTAAGTTCCCGAAGCAGCGCTTCTACTAGTGGCTCCTCTTGCCGGTAAACAAGCTCGTTGCCTAGGCAGAAGAGTCCAAACGACGGATGGTGATTGTAGGCAGAGTATATTCGGCTAGCCTCCTCGGATGCCCACTGCATCACATCGGCATCTGCCGCAAAGGAGTTACGTGTAACCCACAGCGGCAATTCCGGCTGCAGCAGGATACCGGCCTCATCTGCGGCCGTAAATGCAGCATCTGGTGGGCACCAGGAGTGAAAGCGAATGTGATTCAGCCCGTGTGATGTAACAATCTTCATAAGTTCCCTCCATGAATCAACATTCATGGGCGGGTGACCCGTAAGTGGGAAGATAGCGCATTCAAGCGTTCCGCGCAGGTAGATGCGGCTTTTATTAAGTTGCAGGTGTCTGCCATCGGTACTCATCCAGGCGCCGCCAGTGGTAACCGTGTCGCAACTGCCCGTCTCATCGGTGGTTACGCGCACAAGGTGGAGCGCGGGCGACCACTCGTTCCAGCCGGATAATTGTCGCGCAAGACTCAGTTCCGCTTCAAAGGATGCTCTGTCGCCGCCGACTCGCTGCACCGATACAGTGCCACAGTGCTCACCATTTACAGTAACTTGCACATTGCCAGACGATGGATAGCGCGTCACTTCACCAGATATCATAATGGCGGAACGTGACTCAAGAATGCGTGCAGATTTAAGAACGACGTCTGCCCCGCTGTGAATCTGAAGCTCCATGCGGCCAATAATGCCGTTCCAATTGGTCTGAGTCCAATCGGTAACCATATGTCCACGGCGCCCTATTTTCAGGTCAATGGCATTATTGACACGCAAAACAACCTTTATTTCACCAGGTATAAACTGGCCCGTAACGTCAAAAACATGCGGCGTGCTAAGGCTGTTGCAGGTGCCAATAAGACTGCCATTTATGAACAGCGAGCTCTCCCAGTGACACCGCTCGAGCAAAATGGTGACTCGCGTAATGTCCACTACTGGAGGTATTTGCACGGTTTTGAAATACCATGCAGGTCCAACATATTTCCGGCGCCGGGATAGGCCCTGCATACTGCGGCACGTGTTCGTTGGCAACCCGATGCCCGCCTCGTCCAGCGAACCAGGCAACGTGAGGGTGCATGCTTCTGGCGAGTCGATGCAAGTTTGTGCGTCCAGGCTCAGGTCATGGTCTAATACAACTTTCCAACTACCGCTCAAATCAACTACCGTTTTCACTTTTACGAGTTCCTTTAGATGCAGGTTGAATGTTGTACGACCATCGTCAGTGGCTAAATTGTGAGGCGATTGCCGTTAATGATCACCAGTTCTCAGTGCGATTGCAGTGTAGGTGATGGAGAGATGATACCCACTGATTCGGCGAGAGTGCCCGCGATTTCTTTACAAATTACGCAATATCTGTGCTATACTAGTGCACCTGTGGGAGGACTTTACAGATGAAACGTACTTTTCAGCCGCACAATCGGCGACACAAGCGAGTGCACGGCTTCAGGAAGCGTATGTCAACGCACGATGGTCGTAATGTTCTACGTCGTCGACGGTTGCGGGGTCGGCACGAGCTCATAAAGTAATTAGAGCATAATGCAGTGCGGCCCTGTCCGCGTCGCAGCCGCTCAGGAAACAAGGCGCGAACGGAAACCGTTCGCGCCTTGTTTCCGTATGGAGATTGGTTAAAGTTTTGGTTTAGTCCAATGCTTTAGAGGACGTGCTGTTGTCACGCAGTAACCGGCTAGTGAAATCAGCCGACTTTCGCAAAGTGTATAAGGCAGGGCGAAGCTATTCCAGCCCGCTTATGGTGGCTTACGCTCGCAGTAACAGTGATGAAAGTGCAGTAGCACGGTTCGGCATAGTGGCAAGCGCCAAGGTTGGAGGAGCGGTTAAACGTAATCGGGCCCGCCGACAGATCCGCGAAGCTCTTCGTACCTTGAGAAACCTTTCGACGAGTAAACCAGTAGATGTAGTGCTGGTTGTTCGAAAGCCATGTACCTTAGCGGAATATGCTGATATCGTAAATGCCCTACGCTATCTTATGGCGCGATGCGGCATGATAGAAGATCACCATGACACCTGCAACCCCGCCCAGCGGATTAGATAACCAGCAAAGAATTTCGGTGGCAGCTCGCGTGGCGCTGCTGCTGATCAAGATGTACCAGCTCACTTCACCGTTGCGGCCGCCAACCTGCAGGTATCAACCAACCTGTTCTCATTACGCAGCGCAATGTATTCAACGTCATGGGGTGATTGCAGGCGTCGCTTTGGCCATTAGGCGAATTTTGCGGTGCAATCCATTTTGTTCCGGAGGATACGATCCGGCACCATGATTACTTTGTCATTAAGGAAATTATCTTGAGATTTGCAGCTCGAATACCTGCGCTTATCCTGCTTCTAGTGCTATCTGCTGTTCTGCTTTCAGGTTGCAATCGCGGACCAGCCGGCGTCCCTCCCCTTACGCTTGACCACGCCAAAGCGCTTCAGGCAGTGGACCCTGAGGGTGCACTGAACGAATATCAAGCCATCAGCAACCATTACTCTGGCAGCAATCAGGAACTGGCTGCGACAGCTCTGTTCGATCTTGCTCAATATGCTGCGGATCCTAACGGATACGGGTCTGGTGCTTCAATGCACCTGGAACCCGGGGTTCCGCTGACTGCAGGTGCTCGAAAGGAACTTTCTGACAGGCGGGCAAGTGGTCTGCAGCAAGCCCAGCAGGCACTTACAAATTTGCAACAACATTTCGGTAATACCAGTGTTGTAAAGTCGCCTCAATTTACTGAGCTGTTCAATCAGGTAAATGACAGGTTAGATCAAGAGAACTCGCATCTGTTTACCTACAAGCTCATTGATGCACTGGTTGCCATGACTGGCAGGAAGCCCGCCTTTAGTTACTGGTTTGCGCTGCTCGCAATTGCTGTACTAATCAAGGTGGTTACCTTTCCCACAATGCTCAAAACGTACAAGAGCCAGCGCGAGATGCAGAAAATGGCGCCCATCATTAAGCAGATTCAGGCGAAGTACAAGGACGACCCTCAGGAGCAGATGAAAAAGGTTCAGGAAGCATATAAGGAGCATGGAGTGAACATGTTCGCTACCTGCCTTCCATCGCTGATTCAACTTCCAATCTTCTGGTTTATGATCGACTTGATAGAGGTTTATCGACTGCACTTCACTCATGGAACGTTTCTTTGGATTGGCAGCAGTCTCGCGAAGCAGTACCCAGCCTATATCGGGGCAAATCTCGGTTCGTTTGATATGCCCATTTTGGTTCTGTATGCGCTTAGCATGATGCTCACGATGAAGCTCACTCCTGTGAGCGATCCTGCTATGGCTCAGCAGCAGAAGACTATGTCGTACATGATGACCTTTTTCATTATGTACTACTTCATCGTGTCGCGCTGGGCTTCTGCATTTCTGGTCTACTACCTAATACAGAACCTGCTCTCGGCTGTTCAGCAGTACTATTTCATCTACCTGCCAAGCAAGAACAGTGCTGCTGTAACGATTAGCTCCGATGGAGCTGCAGCCCTGGCGCGCCCGGTAAGCGGATCTGCAGCTACTAGTCCACGACCGGTAAAGACAACTAATGTTTCGTCGACAGTTACCCCCGTGGATGTTCCGAGACCACGGCCCAAGAAAAAAAAGCGCTAACATAGTTTGATGCGAACCGTCTTAATGCAAAAGTCACTTGAGGTTAAGATCTCAACCAATCCCAGCAGGAGTAAACTATGACTGACCATGAGCCAATTCAGAATGACACTTCAACCGAAGTCGAAGTGGCGAACGAGGAGCAAATTGCTCTGCAGGTAGTGGTTGACTTCTGCGCTGCGGCTGGCGGTACCATGCAAGCGGTACTTACGGAGAGCCAGGGAAGCCACCTGATGATCAGTTTGACCGGTCCAGACGCAGACGAGATTTGGGGAAAAAGTGGCCAGACGCTCGATGCCCTCCAACTGCTAATCAACCACATCCTTGCACACAGGGTTCGCGGTGATGTGCGAATTATGCTGGATGCTGGTAACTATCGCACGCGGCGCATTGAAGCCCTAAAAGCCCATGCTCGTGAACTCGCAGCCGAAGTGAAAAGCCGCAATATGGAGTGTGAGCTCGAGCCCTTACCTTCTCACGAACGACGGATTATTCACAGCGAGCTTGCCGATGATCCCGATGTGGAGACGTATAGTGAGGGAAGCGACCGAGACCGGCATGTGGTGATAGCGCCGCGAAAGTGAGTGACGATGCGATTGTGCATTGATCATGCGATCTACGTTTAGCTAACAGAACAACACAATTCAATGTGCTAATAATGGAGTATACTGGTTTACACGCGTTGTAACTGTGCCAATGGAGGTACTGCAGTCATGAGTGCTGCGCAATTCGTCTATGTGCTGGTAGAACGCCAAGGCTTGGTAAGCGCTCGAGGCCTGGGATATTATCTGCCTCCTCTTTTCGACGACGATGGATTCATTCACGCAAGCACTCGTGACCAGCTAGTTAAATCGGCAAATCAGTTTTACTCCCACGCATCAGAAGTCATTGCCATGGAAGTCGATTCCACTCTGATCTCCTCCATTCTAAAGTATGAACCTGGTGCCAGCGGAACACTCTATCCTCATATCTACGGCGCCCTGCGTTTATCCGATGTTTCCCGATTTATAACAATCACACGGACCGGAACTGGCGCATTTGAATTGCCAGAAGAACTGCAGGGTGACGTGAGCCCGCCTACGAAACCCATTTCACCAACCTAGTCTGGTCCGAACATTAATTGGTGCCAGCAAGTGCCATGGCACTGCGCCGCGTGCGATGGGCCCCGGGGGCGGAAGATGCCGTTACTTTCGCCTTTGGATACAGGTCGCGATCGGACTACAGCCATTTCGCAGCTTCCAGGTTATAAGTAAACAGCCTCTATAGTAGCGGTAGCGCGCGCATGGAAGACGATGGCGCAGTCGCGCTAATTTTCGTTTGGTTTCGGTTCCTGGTGGTTTACGGCAAATCCGCCAAATCTCGGATGTCAAATCGGACATAGATGTATATAATGAAGCCACAATACTTAATGTATTTAGGAGGCACAAATCAATGAAACAGTCTATTTCCAGGTTTGCAGTAATGGCACTTACGGTAGCCGCAGTTCCCGCCCTCGGCACAAGCGCATTTGCGGGCGGCGATGCCTGGCAGCACGCCGGTGTATTGAGCAGCGTGGTATCCGTAAGCCCAACAGGCGTAACGCTCAACGAAGTTGGGGCACCAGCACCAGTGGTTGCAGCAGTATCCACCGCGACCCAGCTTGGTGGTATTTGTGAAGATTGCGGAATGTTCATGACGTTTAGTTCCACGCAGTGCACTGGCACGTGCAAGATGTGCAGTTGCAGTGACAAAAATGGCATTTGTGTGAGTTGGGCGCACCTTAAAGCCGTCACCTGGCAGAACATGCTAAAGGCGCTCCCCGCAGGTACGGGCTTACGAACCGTTTTCAATACGCCCGGTGACCCAGCGTCTGGTCTTAAAGATATTTACATCAACCGACGTGAGGTACTTTTGCCGGTTACAGGTCTTACCGGCAAAACGACCCCCGAACTCACGAAGCTCACAAGCCCCGTGGGTGCTGCGAGTGCGGAACTGACTGGCAACCTATTGAAGATTTCGCTGAAGCAGGACTGG
>JAJYCW010000173.1 GCA_021777995.1 bacterium | reverse complement strand
CTCGTTCCGGCGGTTAGACGTTGTCTCGGTTGCGTTGATTGTGCTGGGCCTCATTATGTTGTGGGCAGAGCTTTCAGGAAAGCGCACGAGAACGCTAAAGGATATGACGCTGAAAGAGAGCCAGGTGATTGGGTGGGCGCAGGTCCTGGCGTTGGTACCTGGCACGAGCAGATCTGGAGTAACTATTACCGCGGGGCTTTTTGAGAACCTAGATCGAGAAGAGGCAGCGCGATTCAGCTTTTTGTTGAGCGTCCCGGTCATTGTGGCAGCCGGTCTGTACAAACTTCTGAAAGCTGTCCTTTTCGTTCTTAAACCAAGCCATTTCACGCCACAAGCCGCATGGGAGATGCACCCATACGGCAACGGGACGCTGAGTGCCGGTGAACTTGGGCTGTTTCTCTTCTCCACGCTCATTGCAGGGGTGTTTGCTTACATCGTAGTACGCTGGTTCCTTAAGTACATGGAGAACCATAACACATACATTTTTATCGTGTACCGAATTGTTCTTGGCATTGCCGTCATATTGCTGCTTAAATCCGGTAAAATCTCCAATACACGCACGGAGCGTCCTCCAACAACGACGCCCATCACGGCGGTGAATGCGCCTGCCAGCGGAGAGAGAGGTCTGCAGCAGTGGAAGAACAAGCATGTGACATCCTGATCGTAGGTGCTTCCGCCGGTGGTACTTCAGCCGCTTTAGCCGCCGCCCGCCAGGGCGCAAGTGTCATCGTTGTGGAGCGCGGCGTGTGGCCCGGTGGTCAGTTAACCTCACAAGGGGTTTGTACGCCGGATGAAAACAGCTGGATCGAAAATGATGGCTGTACGGCGAGCTATGCTGAGTACCGCAGGCGGTTACGAGACCACTATCGGAATGGCTACACGCTAAGCCCTCTCGGCGCATCGCTTGCTGTGTTCAACCCTGGAAGCTGTTGGGTCAGCCGCTTAGGCTGTGAACCTCGTGTTGGTGTACAGACGCTTCACGACATGTTGAAGCCTTATGAAGACAGCGGCAGCCTATGGATCTACTGGCGTTCATCTGTTGAACAGGTGACAATGGATTCCGACGCGATAACCGCTGTGCACGTTATTACTGACGGCGGTGCGAAGCTGGCTATTAAACCCAATTACGTGCTGGATGCTACAGACACCGGCGAACTCCTTCCGTTAATCGGGCGTGAGGGTGAGGATTGGGTAGTGGGTGCCGAGTGTCAAGAGGATACCGGTGAACCTGATGCACCGCAACGGCCCCGTCGCGATTGGATCCAGCCATTCACTTTCCCTTTTGCCCTGGAATGGGTGCCTGAGTCTGCTGATACCAATCGCATACCTATGCCCCCGGGTTACAACGAGTTCCTGAAGTTTCAGGATTACCGAATCGTGTACGGAAACATGTCTGGCATGTTTCAAGGTAGTTCTGCATGGTGGAATTATAGACGGCTGCTAGCGGTCGAGAACTTCGACGATGAGCGCGTACCTCGTGATCTAGCGATGATAAACACCCCGGGCAATGACTACTGCGGTGGTAACATCTTGGGCGACTATGGTGATAGTCACGATGTTGCGGAGGTCCTTCAGCAAGGCAGGAATGCTTCACTTGGCTATTTGTACTGGTTGCAAAATGACTGCCCACGCGATACCGCCGGGGCAGGTGGCCAAACACACGGGTATCCGGAACTTCGGTTGAAACAAGATCTCTTTGGAACGTCCGATGGCCTCTCGCGGGACCCTTATATTCGTGAGTCGCGTCGCATTCTGCCTCTCAAACGAGTCCTTGAACAGCAGATCGTAGTTCGCGATTTTAAGGGGAATGAGTGTATTGGCGATCGACCCAGGGCAGAGTTTATGCCGGACAGTTGTGGTATTGGTCATTATGCTCTGGATATTCATCCTAACGGGCACGGTGAACCCAATCACTATGTAGCCACGCGACCCTTTCAGGTACCCCTTAGCGCACTGGTACCCCGCCGGCTGACCAACTATCTTCCTGCGTGCAAGAATGCCGGTGTAACCCACCTTACTAACGGTGCCTATAGACTGCATCCTATCGAGTGGGCTATTGGCGAAGCTGCCGCGCTAGTTGCCGTATGGTGCCTCACACACGGCACCACGCCTCATGACTTGAGTGGCTCACCTCAGGGCCTACAACGCATGCTGGTTGATCAAAGGGTGCCGATATGCTGGTACGGTGATGTACCGCATCGAGATCCGTGCTTTACCGCCTTGCAGATGCTTACTATTCAAGGTAAGCTTTCGCATGAAACGCGTGATATACTCTTCCGACCGGATGACCCGGTTTCGGTGAACCCGCTGGAACTGACGTTTGCAAACCAGTTGCCACCAGTGGAGGGCGAAACGCGCAGGCAGGCTGTACGTCGCCTCTGGTCCATGGTTGGTGCCGATCACTAACTTCAGGTCCGTGTCGGCTCTAGTGTGTTCGTTTATCAATAAACGTAACGGCCATCGCCCCAAAAGGAACAGTTTGCCGTGAACAACCCTTCTCCGCCAAAATCGCCCAAATACCTTCCACCCGCCGGCATTACCATCAGGTCTCTGGTTCTTGGTGCATGCCTTATACCCTTTAACGCCTATTGGGTGATATGGCAGGAGCGTGTCATGCTTGGACCATATCCGAGTACCATCTCGCTGTTTGCCAACGTTATTTTCTGTATATTTGTACTTCGCGGTATTAACGCCGTACTGAGCAAAGTAGCGCCTAAGCTGCAATTGGGCCAGGGTGAGGTCATGGTGCTCTACACCATGCTGGCGATCTCTACCGGGCTTGCCGGCCTGGATGGTTTCAGCACGCTTAGCGAGATGATCCCGTATGCTGCATGGTATGGGAAAAGTGGCGCCCTGCCATACGCGGGATCATTTCCTTCGTGGCTTGTGGTGACCAGTCGGGCAATTGTCAAGGGCCACTACATTGGCCATAGCACATTCTATCAGGCGGCCGTATTAAAGGCATGGGCCATCCCTATACTTGCCTGGACGGCATTTATCACCTGCCTTCTTGGCGTTGCTCAGTGCATCAACGTATTGATACGTGCACAATGGGCCGATCATGAGCATCTCACGTTCCCCATAACCTGGCTGCCGATGAGTATGACCGAAGAGCCCAGTCCGGAGGGATTTTATAGCAGCCGATTAATGTGGATAGGATTTGCAATCGCCTTTGGGCTCAACCTATGGAACGGAATCGCCTTTCTTGTACCCTCAGTACCAGGGCTACCAGTGGCTGGCATTGATCTTAAACCGCTTCTTACCACGCATCCCTGGAATGCCATCGACTGGATGCCGATGACGTTCTATCCCGTTGCCATTGGCATCTGTTTCCTGTTACCTCTCGATTTGCTGTTCTCTTGCTGGTTCTTATACCTCTTCTGGAAGGGGCAGATGGTATTGTCGAGCGCCATGGGCTGGGATGCTACTGCACACTTCCCGTACATTCGCGAGCAGGGTTTCGGCAGCATAATAGGCCTATTTTGCCTCTACCTTTGGACTGGTCGTCGCACATATGGAGCCATCGTGAAGCGGGCATGGCGTTCGTTGCGACACGGGGATCCGGAGGCCGCGCAACAGGTGGTGGAGGAAGGGATCAGTCAGCGAGGTGCGCTTAGCGGCATCTTGATCGGTACCGCCTGTCTGGTGTTGTTTATGCACGCTGCTGGCGTGCAATGGTGGGCGGCAGGAGTATTCCTGCTGGTTTTGCTTGCAATCATGCTAGTAGTAACGCGTGTACGTGCCGAGCTGGGTTCGCCAGTGCATGATTTCCATTTCATGGGCCCAGATGCGATGATGCCTCGCCTGCTCTCTACGGGGCCGTTTAGAGGTGGAGACCTTGCGTTCTTTACGTTTGGATATGCATTTACAAGGGCGCATCGCAGCGATACCATGCCAGTTGGACTTGAGAGCATGCAGATGGCTCACCAACGCGGGCTGGATGCTCGCCGAATGCTGTACGCGGTGGTTCTGGCAACTGTCATCGGGGCGGTCTGCGCGCTGGGTGCCTTTGAACAGCTAGCCTACCAACTTGGAGCCGCATCCAAGTTTGCCTCGGGTACAGGCATGGCCGTAGAGTCGTTTACTCGAATGAACGGCTGGTACAGTCATACGCTGAATGACCGTATTTCCGCTCCGGCTGACATCGCTGCCGCAATCGGTTTTCTTGTCACTGTTTTGATGGCGGCGATACGGCTGCGGTTCATTAACTTCCCGCTTAGCCCGTTGGGTTATGCGCTCTCATCTTCCTGGGCAATTAACCTGGTTTGGATGCCGATGTTGATAGCCTGGGTGGTGAAGGGGCTTATTACCCGGTACGGTGGCCTGGGAATGTACCGACGTGCAGTCCCCTTTTTCCTGGGACTCGTTTTGGGCGACTGCGTAATGGGCAGCGCCTGGGCGCTCATCGGGCTTGTGCTGCATGTGCACACGTACAACTTCTTCGGCGCGTAATATGCGGCTGGCCGCCTGTAACTTTCCGCCTGCCGACAGCTCTGGATTTTCAACAAGTATTTTGCCGCCCAGTTTTCTCCACGGGTTGAAAATTTGCCCACTGTGAATGATTAATTTAATATAAGCCGTTGTTTGCCGCGAGCACGACCTACGTCGCAACCTCGCTGCAGACCCTACAGGAGGCGCTTATGTTAGAGAAATTAAAAATCTGGTCGTACCTTCGGCAGCAACGCAGGGCTGGCACTATCTCGCGGTTTGTTGAACGCAGCGCGTGGATCGGTTTCAACCAGTTTACGGCCGCAAAACGTGAGCTTGGATTGCCGGAGGTGCAGGTATCAGGCGGCGGGGTTTTATACGGCTGGGATCACAACGGGGAGCAATGGACACTGGAAGTCGTTAGCCAGGGGCGCCCAATCTATTACAAGATTGAGATATTGAGAGGCTCCAATGCAACCAATCCCCATATTATCTGTGGCAACATCATAACCGCGGTGGGCTCGACTGTTGCGGAGGCGCTAGAACAGATTGCGGAGGCTACTTCGCGCTGATGTGTACTACTTTTACTCGCATACCTATTTCACAGGTCAGGTTGCGCAGCCACGATGCACCCGCAGATACGATGCGACAGGAGTAACGGAATGCATAAGTTGCTCAATATAAAGCGGCAAAACTGAGAGCCGCCGGAGTATGGACATAAATGGACTTAAATGGACATAAGTGGACGGCGGCAGGATGCCTAGAACACGGGCGCTTGGGTGGCTTGCGCAATAGGATGGCGGTAAAATGCAAAAAGGCTAGCTCGGATGAGTGGTACTAGCCTATCGATGATGGTTGTGGGGGCACTCCGATGGATGAGCCTATTATCGCAAAACATGGCGGGTACCGCTCGCAGGGCGGAAGGGGATGTGGCAGGCTTTCCCGAAATTACCGCCAACGGGGGCAAAACTGACAGCCGCCGGAGGATGGACATAAATGGACATAAGTGGACGGCGGCAGGATAGGCAGAACATGGGCGCATGGGTGGCTTGCGCGATAGGATGGCGGTAAAATGCAAAAAGGCTAGCTCGGTTGACTGTCACTAGCCTACCGATGATGGTTTTGGGGGCAGCCCGATGGATGGGCCTATTATCGCAAAACATGGCGGGTACCGCTTGCAGGGCGGAAGGGGATGTGGCAGGCTTTCCCGAAATTACCGCCAACGGGGGCAAAACTGACAGCCGCCGGAGGATGGACATAAATGGACA
>JAJYCW010000057.1 GCA_021777995.1 bacterium | reverse complement strand
TACCGTTTGAAAAATGGTATCCTCAGGCAGCTCTGAAACAAGCGTCTGAATGTCTTGTTGGGAAATGTTAGGCCGATTCCCAACGTATGCGACGAGCTTCTGTATTTCCTGGCCCAAACGCACGAGACTGCTGCCTGCAGTCTCCACAAGGAGTGCTGCAGACTCAACGGGCATTACTTTCTCTGCCTGTGCGCACTCTTCTACAATCCATCTGATGAGTGCGTCACCCTGAAGTTGGCCACAAGCGACAGTAGCGCCTACTTTTTTAATTGCCGCGTCAAACTTCGGCGAGATAATCGTCTTTCGACGAGAGTCATCGTCCAGGGCCGCCGCCACTAAGACCACACACGCTGTGTCTGGAATGGAAGCCACCTTTTCCGCAAAAGACTCTGCGTCAGAAGCATAGCTCCTCTCCCTCCACTTCTCCGCACCCTTCACGAGTACCATTCTCTTCTCGGCCCCAAACGGCACCTGACCGGCCGCTCGAATAATCGTGTTTGAATCACATTCCGACAGGTGCAACACCTCATAATCAAAATCGCGCCAGTCTGGAGGAACGGCTCGATCGCTTAGTACCGTAATCGCAATGTCCTTCCAGCGCTCTTCAGCGCCCCAAAGCATGTACAGGCGCTGAAGTCCATCACTCCACAGGTCTTGCGGTTTGCCCGGCTTGAACGTTAGCTCCAAGCAAAACTCCTTGTATTGAGTGCATGTTGGCTGTTCTGCGCATTGAGTGCCCGTAACAGCGTGGCTGCACTCGCCTGCGCCGCTGCTATTTCTTGGTCTCCCGCCTCGTTGGCACCATATACGGCCCTCTCGAATATGTCGGTGAGTGCGTACAATGCAGTCACGCATGTTTCATCCGTCCATGTAACTTTGTGAGCGAGCTGATTTGCAAACTCAGTTGCGGTCATGCTAGGTGGTCGCTTGATGCCATGCCGTTCTAATGCAGTGATTACCGAAAAATAGGCGCTATATACCTGTGATGTAGCACCTTTTTTGCCGGAATGCAGGTTGCTTCGATTGAATCCAATCTTATCGAATAGCTCAACTTTTAGGACGTAGCCGAGAATAACGCATACCACCGCGATTGCGGCAAGCGGGATTGGCCCATTGGACTGAACCCACTTCAGAAAGCCCGTACCGGTTGGTGTTCCAGCAGCATGTTTGGTGATATCCTTAGATCCGCCGGTGGCGTCGAAGTTTATCCAGCCATATCCTGGAAAAAACACTTGGGCCCATAAGTGCTTCTGACTAGAGCGAACAATCCACGTGCCGTTTGAACCAGGGTCTCCCTCAAGAAAACCACTGGCTAGCCGTGCTGGTATTCCCGCGTATCGGCAAAGCATCACCATCGAGGCCCCAAATAGATCACAATATCCCTGGTGAGACTTGAAGAGGAAGTAGTCTACTACATTCACACCGGGCGGTGCAGCAGGCGCATTAAGGTTATAGTCGCAATGTGACGCTATATATTGCCTTATCGCCTCGGCCCTATCATACTCGTTTGTAAGTCCCTTTGTAATCTTCGCCGCGAGATCTTGTAATCGAACATCATTTGTGTCGTTCACCTGTGTTTGAAGGCAAAGATCCCGCACTGGTTTGGGAATGTCGGCTGGGTTGGTTGAAGCATGCCGCAACCTTGCCGGATCCTGACACGGTATCCGTGACATGACAGTGTATTCAATGCCTTTTGTGAGATTGCCGCCAGGTAGTACCGTGCCACCGCTATCACCCATTAGCGCTGAGAAAGCGCCTCGAATACTCTCTATTTTGTCGGCACCGTAGAGCACACTAAAGTTGCCGCCGGTAACGATAATATGCTGACGTACCAGGGTACTGTGGCGCATCTGGTCATCGGGCGGTTCCAGAATCTGCTGCACCATAGCAAATTTCGAAATAGGCATCTGGCCAGGGTCAACCATCTGGGAAGTGTCACTTGTCTGTCGCAAAGGATAGGTGTTTGTATCAGGGTTGACAAATGATCGGCCAGTGAAAACAGTGAAAGTAGCCCCCTGCCAGTATAGGGATCCAAGATATTTAGTCTTGACTTCCATCACGGATACATCGGAATTCGCCGTTGGACCGGCAGCAAGGGTTACGTGATGATGCTCGGTAACCTGCACACCCGGCATCAGCGCGCTTAGCAGACCCGGCTTGTTAGCATCCGGTGCTGCCACGTTCCCGAAAAGTGTGGTACCCAGCGCCTGCAGCGGCACTTTTACCACACTTGCAAGTGCAAGCGACCCGCATAGGCAGGCTGCTGCAAGGGTTGCCTGCCCTAGAAAGAAGTTGCGAGAACTCGAAACCCTGCATAGTCGGCGCGACCGTAGAGTCTGCAGGTAATTGTCGTGGACCAATAGAAAGGTCGCAGCCGAGATGAAGAGTAGAAATGCCTCCTGAACTACCGGATCGGTATCACGCACGCTCATGAGTGACAGGGATGTCATGCAGGGTACACACGCAAATAACACACTTGAGTCACTTGTGAGTGTGTAGCTTTGAAGAACCGCAACCCATAATATGATCGCCTGCAGTGTAAGGAGTTTGTCTTTGGAGGCGGCGTCTGGTATGATCAGCGACGTCATGGTACCAGACGATGATAATGCAATAACTGCGAGTGCAAGCAAAATGAATGCAGGAGCCTGTACCGCTTGCACTCTAAGGTTTAGTTTTCTGGTGGTAATACTGAAAAGATATCCAATTACTGATAAACCAACGGTAAGCACTGTGAAACTAGGGTCGCCAAAGGCGTACCCCACTGTACAAACGCCAACCAGCGTGACAACCAGCCCCGCTGCGTACAACCAAAGACTGACGCCGGGTCTCTCCTGAGTTGTGTTTACGCCTCGTACAAATGCGGGCATAGCAGCATTATCTGCCATGGGAACTCCTGACTGCGTTTTTGAGCCTTAGGTAACCTGAATGTATGCGGAAGCACCCACACCCGCTACCGATTTGAGGAATGCGGTGCTCTCCAGAGAATCTCCCTGGGGCGTATCGACATAGACAACCACGGATTGAACCGCAGTACCAGCATATCTGGCAATGGTACCTGGCAGCTCACGGTCCAACACGGAAGTCAGTACCAGAAGTGAGGTCCCTCGCGCCAAAGGACCAACAGCCTCGCGCAACAGCTGAGATGGGGACAGCGGTGCATTGCTCTGTAGCCGTGCAAGCGTATCCATTGCAGACAGAAGGCTCTCTTCCCCTTTACCGATTCCAGAGTCAGTATATGGGTGTTCCTGATCAGAACCATCCCCTGCGACAACACGTACGGCCGCCCCTTGGCGTGAGGCCTCCATCAGCACTGCTGCAGCAATTCTTGCACACTGGTCAAGTGTCGTGGAACTAGCGGCTCCGCGTGCCGATCCGGCCTGTGCATCAATCACCACGATCACGTTAACTGCCACGGTTTCGCAGAACTCTATCACATTTAGACGGCCCGTACGCGCAGTCTGACGCCAGTGGATTCGTTTCAGCGGATCACCCGGCGCATAGTCGCGCACGCCATCTGGTTCAACACTGGATCCCCGCAGTGCAGACGTAACGAACGCCTGCCAACCAAACCGTTCAGCGCCACCCTCGGGAAGTGGTACTCCGCCTTCCGGCGAAGGATAAACCACTAACTCCTGATCGCATGGAATAGTGCGGGTGAAGGCAAAGACGCCTAATGGGTCTAACGCCACGATGTTAAACGACCGGGGTGCATAGACTCCTCGGCTATGGAACCGCACCGGAAGGCTAATGGTTGTTGTGTCTTCGCCACCTAAATTAAACAGTGGAGGCTCGCCATCACCCGTGTCTATCCACGCCGGCCACCGCTCCTTAATGTATAGGAAGAACCTGGGAGAGCGTGAGTTGTTATGCACGACATAGGTTATCTCAGCCGTTTCACCCTCCCAGGTGGTAGCAGGGAGTACTCTTGTTATTGTGAGTCCCTTTACCGAATACCAGCCCAAACAGTAGGAAACCACAGGCAGTGACAGAAGAATAGCTGCCATGTAAAATAGGTGACCCGCTCTAAGTACGGTGGCCACGGCGATGAGACATAGAGCACCAAAACCAAGCGTTATCCATTTACTGAACTGCACTCAGCACCTCAATTACCGTCGGTTTACAGCAACCGGCGCTGGAACCTGTTGAAGCACCTGGTCTACAATGCTATCAGCCGAAACGCCGCGCATGCGCTGTTCGGGTCGAACAATAATGCGGTGTGGAAGCACGAGTCGCGCTAGCCGCTTTACGTCATCAGGTTTCACAAAATTACGCCCCTCTAAGGCAGCAAGCGCCTGAGAGGTGTGAAGCAATGCCAACGATCCCCGGGGCGATGCACCAAGCAATGCAGAACTGTGGGTCCGCGTGCCATCAACGATGTCCAAAAGGTATTCCTGGACAACTTCGTCGACGTGGATCTTCAGAACTTCCGCCTGCATCTGCAAGATCTCTGGCCCGCAGGTTACGGATTTAATCGAGTCCACATCTGGCGCTCCGTGGCGACGATCCAGGATCTGTAACTCGGCCTGACGGCCCGGATAGCCCATAGCTATCCTGGCCATAAACCTGTCTAACTGGGCTTCTGGAAGCGGATAGGTTCCGGCCATTTCAATATTGTTCTGTGTCGCTATAACGAAAAACGGCGTAGGCAGAGCATAAGCCGAACCGTCAATGGTGACGTTACTCTCTTCCATGCACTCTAGAAGAGCGGCCTGAGTTTTAGGCGTCGTGCGATTTATTTCGTCGGCCAACACGACGTTCGCAAAGACTGGCCCCGTTCGCACATCGAATTCCGCGGTTTTCTGATTAAAGACCGATGAGCCCGTAATATCGCTGGGCAACAGATCTGGCGTGAACTGAATGCGCTTGAATTTGAGGCCCAGCGCTGCTGCAAGTGCACGTGCTAAAGTAGTTTTACCAACGCCGGGTATATCCTCGATTAGCAGATGGCCCTTCGCAAGAATGACAGCCACTGCAAGCGACACCACCTCATTTTTGCCAACAATTACGGCTTCAACGGCCTGTACAACCTGTTGCGCTCGTGCGGCGACCTCTTCGGGCTCCAAATAAGTCAATCCTCCTGTAATTAACGGTCAAATTTTTGCAATTCATCTTGTTACTACGTGGCAGAACAGATCATTAACGCCATCTTGTTCAGCACGCGAACCTAATGCACAGAATTAATGCCTGGCTGCAGTGGAATAAGCTGGTCGTTAAGCTTTAGTGTACCGGTTGTTCCTTCTGGCAGACGCACATAACCTGTCCAGCGATCTCCTTCGAGAGCAAACTCAGCGACTATCGTACCACGCGGATGCGGCATCTCTCCACCAATGCGCGTGAGGGCAGCCGGTTGGGGCACAATCTCCACGGTACGGAATCCAGGACTGCCTGGTCGAATACCGAGTAGAGATGCGTAGTAGTGGTACAACGGGTGTGCACCCCATCCGTGGCAGTCAGACCTGGAAGGCTCTGGTTCCTCCACCGTAGTTACAAATCCCTGCGCCTTCAAATCGAACCATAGCTTCATTCTGTCCAACAAATTGTCGGTGCGCCCCGTAAGGGTTAGCGCCTCGAAGAGGTAGTGTGTAAAGTACACAGTCGTCCGCTCAATGGAAGTGGCTTGCAAAAGCCCTTCTACCGTTTCTTTCATTTGCTGAGGTGTCAGCCTGTGGCTCAGAATCGCGAGGCACTGCGAATGTTCCGAGTATAACGTGTGGTCCAGATTGTCGGCGAAAAGCTTGCGCTCTGGCACCCAGAAATGCGAGATTAGACTCGCTGCCAGATCGGCTGCAAGTCGCTCGTTGCGCATGGCATATTCAGGTTCTCCCAGCCCACCTTCCATTTCTGCCAGCATACCCAGAACCAGCACCAACTGCCAGTTAATCACTGCACTCACGCCGTAATCGCCATCCGGCGGTACCCCGCTTTTCCAGGCCGGTACCCAATCTGTATAGTTCCAACCTCTTGGAGCCGTCACTAATCCGCGTGAATCCATGCCACCTAAAAAGCAGTCAACTACGCCGCGTGCGCCAGGCAGCATCCTTCTCACGGTCGCGGCATCGTCGCGCCAGTACCAATAATCGTACAACATAGCAACCCACCAGAGTGAAAACGGAGGTATTGTTTGCAGCACTCTGCTAGGATACCTGGACTGTGTTAGGCCGCTTTGCATTCTAGACGCGTCAAACATCTCTAGCGCTTTGTGTGGCAGACGCGCGTCTGGTGTCAAAACGTATGTGGTTAGCGCTTCTAGACGTGTATCACCCACATACATGAGCTGCTCGTAAAAAGGACAGTCCATAAAGGTCTCATGGCTGCACATTTGCAGGCCACGCAACATGATTGGTATGACATCGGCAAGGGCAGGATCAGAGGCAGTGAAGGTGCCGGTCATCTCAAGCGGATAGCGAGTTTCAGTTAACGAGAAACCCTCGAATATCAATGGCTCGTCTGCAGTCTCTACGTAAATCTCAACGAAGCGACCGCATTGCCACCAGAGAGTCTCGTACGTCCGGCTATTTCCCCCATCTAGCACAAAAGCATCGCCTACACCACTGCGCCTGGTTGATACCGACGAAAAATATTTGCCTTCAATTTCATCTCGCATCCCCTTGTTGATGGCGTCCGGCTCATTATATAGAGCCTCCTGCCAGTGAATGCGAACGACTGCACTGGTACCTTTTGAACATTGCACACGAGGGTATGCGCAAACGTAGTTTTCAAGATCAATCAACAGCCGCAAGCAGCTGTTGGGTAACACGGTTACGGGCGTTCCCGAGGTCAGCATCTCTTGCCACGCCGTTGTAATGGATGGTTCATTGTTGGTGCCAACAATAGGTATAAGCCCCGTCTCATTCCCCTCCACGGCAGCGCCGTGTTTCACTACAAAGTTAGTAAATGGCCGCGCCATTTGGGGTGGCAGGCTTGCCGGGACCAAGAGATGGGAAGGCGGTCGATCATTACGATGGGCCGTCACAGCTAACTCGCCCGATTCGGCATCCTGCCAACCGTCGCCATCTCCTAGCTGAAAACCCCACGAGAAATTTGCACCATCAATGATCAGGTTTGCACCGGTACCCCAGGCAGGATTGGAATCTGTAAAGTGATAGCCACTCAACACTTTAACCTGCCAATGGGCCTGCCCGGTATTGAAGACGGGCCGCAATGCCACTTCCTGTGCAGCAACAAGCAATCCTGGGTTGATTGAATGCTGGGCATAGGCAGCACGATCGCCTAGGGCCCACACCTGCAAAACTAGCACATGCTCACCGCTGCTTAGAGTGAGGTCGTATGTTTCAAAAAACCAGTGGTTCGCATCGCCCCGCTCGCTGCCACGCCCCTGTAATTCGCCGTCCAGGTAGAAGGCGTAGCGCTCGTCTGCGGCAATATGCAATCTCACTACGGTTGCCGTGTCGAGGTTGAGACGTAAACGATATGCGGCTACAAATGGACCCGATTCGGGCAACTCTGGTACTGCTGAGTGACGAGTGGCGTGGGAGGTGGCGCTTGCAGCGGCTAAGCGCAAAGACTCATCCGTTGGCGGCTTCACCCACCGTGCGGGCCAAATACCGTCCCGGTACCACTCTGCGCCTTCGATTTCGGCAGCAAAGGGATCAGATACAATGGTAGTACGCATATACTGTAACTCCCGTAATAGTGACAACAGGTAGCAAATACCCGCTGCGGCAAGATTATATTTCGCGAAAGTAGCTGCATAAACCTGCAAAACCAGTGCGCTTTCTATATCAAAACACCGCGGGCCGTCGTGCGTAATACCTCCCCGCTCGTGTCGCCCGGCGATTTGACAGCGGGAATTCTGGCATGCTATACTCTAAAGGTTATGGCGACTGTAGCTCAGGTGGTTAGAGTGCCAGGTTGTGGCCCTGGAGGTCGTCGGTTCAAGTCCGATCAGTCGCCCCTTTTTTAATTTGCTACTGCCTGTGTTTCAGGTTCGACCCACTATTTCGTCCTACCTGCGTCGTGCATCTATCGGAGTCCCTCATGCAATCCAGTTCGCGAATTATCCTGCCCCTAGATGTGCCAACGGAGGACAAAGCAGTTGCGGTAGTCACTCATCTTGGGGATCACGTTGGTGTGTATAAGGTAGGATTTGAGATCCTCTACAGCGCCGGTATTCGCGTTTTAGACCAGATTCGTAGTGCAGGTGCAAAAAGGATTTTTCTGGACGCCAAACTCCATGATATACCCAATACTGTTGCTGCAGCGATGCGCGCCATCACCCGCCTTAACGTATGGTCTGTTACACTACACGCTTCCGGTGGTCAGGCAATGCTGGAAGCAGCAAGAGAAGCCGCAGAACACGAGTCGGGTGCAGCAGGAGTCTCCAGGCCGATACTCCTCGCGGTAACGGTACTCACCAGTATTAACGATGCAACATTAAATAACGATCTGTTAGTATCAGGCACTGCATGCAGTCATGCAGTTCATCTTGCGCTATTGGCCGCCAAATCCGGCTGCGATGGCGTGATTGCTTCACCCCACGAGGCGGCTGCTATTCGTGTTGCAATACCACAGCGGGACTTTCTCATCGTCACTCCAGGTGTGCGCCCTGCCAACACCCAACACGGCGACCAGGCACGGGTTATGACGCCGGGGATGGCGGTTGCAGCCGGTGCCGATTATCTGGTGGTCGGCCGGCCCATTCTGGCTGCAGATGACCCCATTGCTGCGGCCCAAGCAATCGCTGCTGAAATGGAGTCTGCATGGTCGTCGAATTCCTGACATTCAGCGCGGACCAAACCGAGCAGGTAGGTGCAAACCTTGCTGCCCTGCTGCTTCCCGGCGATGTCGTGGCCATGATAGGAGACCTCGGGACGGGTAAAACAACACTGGCCCGCGGCCTTGCCAACGGGCTCAAGGTTAAAGTACCTGCGTCCAGTCCGACTTTCTCATTGATTAACCATTTATACGGCTCTGTGCCAGTTATCCACATGGATGCCTACCGACTCTCTTCGAGCAATGACCTCTTTGAGCTAGGATTCTATGACCTTCCGTTTGAGGCCTCGGTTTTGTTGGTAGAATGGGCAGATCGCATCCTGGATGCGTTGCCGGAGGACCGTATCACGGTTGAAATGAGTACCATACCGGACGCAGCTGATGCTCGAAGGATCTGCATTAGAACTGGTCAATGCGAGGCGGCTAATAGGATTAACCAGCTGAAGGGCGCGCACAATTTTGAACGATGATGAAACCTGGTTGCTTGCCTTGGAAACGTCTGGCGACATCTGTTCTGTGGCGCTTCTAAGAAGTGCCACGGTGCACGAGGAGGTAACGTTCAGGCACTCCATGCATCTCTCAGAACGACTAATGGGAATTGTGAACCAGGTGCTCGAGGTGCACAACCTGCAGGTTAATCACCTTGGCTGCATTGCTATCGGCGTGGGGCCGGGCTCATTTACTGGCACTCGCATAGGAGTAACTACCGCTAAGACTCTTGCTACAGTGCTCCAGTGCCGACTATATGGTGTCTCCACACTGCAGGCACTTGCAGAACCGTATTGTGGTTTGGTTTCACACATAGTGGGAGTGATGCTTCCATGCAGGAAATCAGTGGTATTTGCGGCTGCGTATGATGTTAGCGGCACAGAACCTGTTGAGCTGCTTACTCCCCAGGCTGTTGAGGTCGAACTATTTCGTGCGCAGCTCTCTGCCCTAAAAAAGCCGGTGCTTTTGTGCGGTGAAGGTTCACCGTCCCTTGTCGTCGGTAGTGCGGACAACCTCTTACAAACGGTCAGCACCGTCCAATGGCCGGCTGCCCATTCAATTGGGCGCCTTGCTTTTAGGCGCATTGCATTGCAAGACCTGGGCGACGATCCACTTACACTCACGCCAACGTACCTGGCGCCTCCTCCAATATCGCAACCAAAGGTACCTATCCCACAGCCGCCTCAGTCAAGTGACCTCTAGCGGGAGTGCAGCTACTGGTGCAAGCTCTTCCCGGTGTTAACCACCCGTCCAGATTACCCGGTGCCACTAATTCATTCAAACCCATCACCAATGCCTTATAGTGATGAATTATGTTCCGTTCGGTGAAAAAATTGAACCTGGGAACATTTTGTATCGATCACTTTAGCGGCTTGTGCAGCTATCAATGCGCCAATTTACCAGTCTAAATGCATAATCTTCTGCACGAAATATTGACAATTAACGTTAAAGCAGCTAGTATGTAATCATCAAACTATCAATATTTGGAGTAACAATGAAAATGCACGATCGTCCAGTTCACAATAGACGATGTCTCTACAGATCCCTTACCCTGCTATTCGTATTCTCAATTGGTATTGCGACATCGAACGCCCTCGCGGCTCCCTCCGCGTTGCACATTAGTGGAAATCAAATCCTTAACGCGTCTAACCAACCGGTGTTGTTACGAGGTGTAGACTGCGCTAGTATGGAGTGGACAAGTGATGGTCAGGGCCATATACTTACTACAGTCACAACAGCTATTAAAGATTGGCACGCTAATATCATACGCCTGCCACTCTCCCAGGACCGCTGGTTTGGTAAAGGTCCTGAACAGTCGGACGGTGGCGCTGCCTACCGAACATTAATCGCAAAAATAGTAAAGACCATCTCCTCCCTAAACAGCTATGTTATCCTCGACGATCACTGGTCGGATGAAAACCAATGGGGTAAAAACATCGGTCAGCATCTGATGCCAGACCTCAACTCCGTTACATTTTGGAAAAGCTTTGCTAAAGTCTATGCCAACAATCCTGCCGTGATTTTCGATATGTATAACGAGCCACACGATGTCTCATGGAAAATATGGCGCGACGGCGGCCCAGTAACTGAAACTGATCGCAGCAAGGGAACAGTTATCAGTTACCAGGCTGTGGGACTGCAAACCCTGCTAAATACCATTCGCAGCGCGGGTGTCAAGAACGTTGTGTTGGCCGGCGGCTTGAACTGGGCCTATGATTTCAGTGGCATCCTCAACGGGTATGCCCTGCATGACCCTAATGGAAACGGGGTGATTTATGCAAATCATGACTACCCATTTAAGGGCGACACGGTTCAACAGTGGATCACTGAAATGAAGGCTGCCACCGCGAAGTTCCCGGTTATCGTTAGCGAGTTCGGCACGAGCGCCACAGACAAAGGCGCGAAAAACAACCGTTGGATACTGGAAACCCTGAATGCGATGCAGGAGCACCATTGGAACTGGACAGCGTGGGACCTTCACCCTAGCGCGGGTCCGGACCTAATCTCAGACTGGAATTACACGCCTACCCCCTATTTTGGCGTGTTTGTGAAGGACGCGCTCGCCGGGAAGCTACCGCCTTACATCCCCAGTGGATCCGCAGGCAATTCGAATTAGTCCATTAAAGTGGTCGCCTTCGCGTTTACCCGGCGAAGGCGATGCAACCATTGTGATTAGCCAAATCGCTGGAGTCTTTTGGTTCAAGCAGCACACCTCCCGAAAACCTGGAGTGACTTAATTCAATTCTAATAGGGCATTTACGATTCCTACAATCGTACATTGAACAACTTCATGCTAGTGTTCTGTTGCCTGCTGGTGTGTTCTGCCTGACTTATCACCCGCTAATTTTGTTTCAGTAGTAAGGTGGTGACCGACCGGAGCGGAAGCGTAATTGCTGCGGGCAATGCCTGGCGTCCACTCTCCACAAGTGCATGCGCCTCATCGGTTAATGCAACAGTCATTGTCGTGTATCCTTGCGAAGCCGGTATGGAGATAGCAACATCTGCACTACCATCATTAGTCAACACAATAGCCAGCGCCCCATCCATGTTAATGTACGAAGAAACCATAACGGTTTCGGGGCTGTGATGGAGGGCTGCGGAGACGCGCACCGCTCCTGGCCGCACATACCGACTATAGTTGCCAAGAACCCACAGCAAGCAGGAGGGTATGATGTCTTGCTGACCAGTCTCTCGGTAGTTTGTGTAGATTAGGCCGTCCTTGTAGTCATGGGGTGACACCGCCAGCCACCACTGCCAGGATGACGCATTCCCATCTACCATATCGTGGTGAATAGTTCTTGCCATGCGTAGCGCCGTCGCCATGCCAATATCACGTCCTGGTTGCATCACGCAATACTCGGTCATCCAGTATTCGGCATCAGGAGCTACAGCGCTCAGATTTTCGCGTACGGCTCTTCTCAGCGCGGTCAAGTTGCGATCTCCCTCATCCGTCCAGTATGAGTGGGCCGCGATATGCCCACCGAGCATCGGGGCAATCTCGGGATCGCCAAGGAATTCGCGGATAGAGTTACGGTAGTTACCCGGACCTGGTCCCTTGGCAAACTGATCACCGCCTGACCAAATAGTAAACACGTCGTCATCCAGGAGCACTGTAAGATCACCCGTATCAGGAGCACTGATATGGGTTGGCAGACCACTTACCGAGAGTGCGGCATATAGGGCCCGGAGTACCGCCTTAATGTCATCATTGTTATAGCGACAGCCCTCTTGTGTACCCTCCCATGCCCAGGAAGGCTCATTTATGGGCTCAATCGTGTCGAAAACTATGCCGACTTCAGCAAAATGCTGCAGAACGTCAACAAGGAAACGGGCAAACTCACCTTGCGTTCCATCGCGAAGATTCGTGGATACCGATGCAGCGTCGCAACAGCCACGTCCGTTTTTAGTCAGCCAGATAGGAGGGCTGTTTGTAAATGCGGCGAAGTGAGGTACGTTGTACCGTTTCGCCGCATTAAGGAACCATTGCTGCCCTGAATGGCAAGTCCAGTCATAGGGCGCACTGTCAGAACGCCGGAAACACTCTGAGAGGCGCCAGCTATCCTCAAACTTATCGATGTAAACACTGCCCGCGCCAATATTGAACCGCCAGTTTGAAAGCCCGATGCCCTCCTCCACAGAAAAGAGCAGTCGGGCCAACTTTTGCAGGTTGGCCTCCGACCATTCAACGCCAATGGGGTCTAACGTCCAACATCCAGAAGCACCAAAATGCCTTATAGTTTGGTACTGCTCCTCAACGTTGTAACGAAGGTCAACCATAGGTATACTCCCCAAAGATGGTGGCCGCAAATTGTCTAGAGATCCATACCGCTACTGTGTACCTGGGTGAACTTTGCACTGGGGTCAACCACTGTTTTCGCATGATATACTGCTGTTGCAATTTCACCGCAGCCCGTCGCTATAAGCTTCAGTTTGCCAGGAAATGTTGCAATATCACCTGCAGCATATACCCCGGGTATGAGGTTCCCATCGGCATTTGACACCTGCATGAACTGGTTTACAGGAATGTACTGGGACTCCAGCTTTATCCCCCATTGCTTGATTGGGCCTAAATCGGCAGAAAAACCAATGTTCAACAAGACTGCATCCACGTCTAGCGATTTTCGCTCCTGGCTTCGGTTGTCGAAAATAACCGCTCGTGTCACTTTGTCGTTGCCTTCCACTCTATCAAGCTCATGCCACAGCAATGTCTCTACCCGTGAGCGGTTCATCAGCCAGTCCAGGCTCTCCTCGTGACATCTGAATTTGTCGCGACGGTGTACGAGCGTAATTTTATCGGCAAACTCTTCCAGGTTCATCGCCCAGTCTACGGCAGAATCGCCGCCACCAACGATCAGGATTCGTTTTCCAGCGAACTGCGACTTGTTTCTAACAAAATAGTGAACACCACGTCCATCAAATTCGATTAGCCCGCCTGCATCCAGTTTTTTGGGGCTGAAGGCTCCTGCTCCGGTGGCAATAATAATAGTGCGGGTGCGATGAGTACCTTTTTGGGTGGAAAGGTTGATGATTCCATCCGTGTCATGTTCAAATTTTAATACCATCTCACCAAGGCACAGGGTTGGATTGAACCGAAGAGCCTGTTCCGACATTTCTTCGGCAAGCTTGCCTGCCAGGACCTTCGGAAATCCAGGCATATCATACACGTACTTTTCAGGGTAGAGGGTGCTCAACTGGCCACCTAACTCTGGGAGACTGTCAATAATCTTAACGGACATCTTTCTCAAACCCGCATAGAAGGAGCCAAATAAACCAACCGGGCCAGCCCCAATAATAGTTACATCCGAGATTTCGTCGGCGGCCGTCTGCTGCGCTGCACTAGCTTCTGAAACTGCTGTCACTTCTCGTCCTCTTAACACTAGTAGTAATCGTGCTTTATGCTTACACGTTGTGCTATTGTGGCATATTTTGTGGAAGCCGGCCCTACTAAGTGGTACAATTGCGCATACTTATAAATTGAGCCTGTATATTTACCAGGAGGGATTAGTTGAAAGGAATCATCATCGCCGGCGGCCTTGGTACGCGGTTGAGGCCACTGACATATCAGCGTCCCAAACCTCTTACTCCGGTTGCAAACCGTGCATTTCTAGAGTACCAGGTGGCCCTGCTTCGAACTCACGGCATCACGGATATTGTCTTCGCCACCAACTATATGGCTGACAAGATTGAAGACCATTTTGGAGACGGCAGTGCATTTGGTGTAAGCATGCAATATGCCCTGGAGGATACTCCATTGGGAACCGGTGGTGCCATCCGTAATGCCTCGGAGTATTTCCCGGGTGAGTCGGTCGCCGTCTTCAATGGAGATGTGTTAACCGACTTCGACCTGGGCGCGATACTCGCATTTCACAAGGAACGAGAGGCAATAGCCACTATTACCCTATCGGAGGTGCCAAGTCCGCACCCTTTTGGCGTGATATTGCTGGATGGCGAGGGTAGAGTTCGAGAATGGCGAGAGCCTAGTGAAGAGTCCAAAAAGTCGCTGGCTAGCGATCCTGAGCTAATGCCGGGCGGTAAGGACCTTATTAACGCGGGCCTCTACTTGTTAGAGCCGCAATTCCTCTCGGCCATCCCTCACGGTATTCCCCGCTCGGTCGAGCGAGACATTTTTCCCAGACTCATCGCGGAAGGCGCACCCATTTACGGTATCTCGCCGGGGGGATTCTGGATGGACGTCGGAAGGGCGGAACAGCTTATCGTCGCTACACAGGCAATACTGTCCGGTCAAATTAAAGCCTCGACACCTGGTCAGGCGGTTGGGCCTGGAACAACCATCGCACCGAGTACCTGGATTAATGGCCTCACCTCTATAGGACGCAACTGCAGGATTGGCGGAGGGTCTCGTCTAGAAAACTGCATCATAATGGATAATGTCGTGATTGGCGAGCACGTCAGATTACTTAACGTGATTGTGGACGAAGGTGCGCGCATACAGGACGAGGTGCTTATTGAAGGCCGTGGCGCTACAGTTCCTGTTGTTGCTGCAGGTTCTACCCTGTCCAAGGGTACCAGATTGATTGGGTAGTTGCGCCTAACCGTTACTGCAAAGCTGGTGGTAGTAGCTTAACACACGACGTACGTACGTCTGGGTTTCGTGAAATGGCGGGACGCCGCCATATTTAATTACTGCACTAACGCCAGCATTGTAAGCGGCCATGCATAGCTTAATCTGTTCATCGGTCATACCGCCGTCTGGGGCTGCCGCATTTGCGAACTTCTCCAAGCGTGTCTTTAAATACCTGATGGAGCCGTCGAGATTCTGCTCGATGTCATAGGGGTTCGATAGACCTAACATTTTGCCTGTACCTGGCATAAGTTGTCCCAAACCTGCCGCGCCAGTGCTTGAGGTGGACTGCGGGTCGAAATCCGACTCGGCTATGATCATTGCAACAACCAGCCGAGGATCCACCGCGTACAACTCTGAATACTTTAGCAAGTAATAGGTAATCTTGCCCACTGTCTGGTCGTCAAGGCGAGAATTACGCGTGGAAATAAACTGGAAGTATGGAGCAAACAGGGGGCGTGTTCGGCTGTCGAGCGCGGCACTGTAAAATTGTAGCTGGGCTAACGCGTTCCCACTTATGCCCATATCGAAACGGTGTACGGCTCCGCGGGACGGCTGTTGGGTCTGTTGCAATATCTGTTTCCGCAACCGTGCCTCACGTTCAAGCTCAGACTTTTGCAGCTTTTTAGTCTGTTCTAGTCTGGAGACACCCGCCTCTACCGCAAGGGCAATATCATCCAATTCTGGCTGGTTACTACCACTATTTACTATAACCTTAGCGAGCACTCGCACCGGTGCATCTCCCGCCTGTGTGAGTATGGCAGATTCGGAAGATTTTACATGATTTATAATGAGAGAACTTCCGTCCGCACTGGACAATATAAGCATCAGGTCATTAGAAATCCCGGTTTGCCCTACGACCGTCCCTTGAAGGTCTACCACCTTGTTTGCGAAATCTAGTGGGTTAGCCTGCAGCTGGGCAGCTGTAACCCCGGATATGCCATGCAGCTTCTTTTTCAACCCCAAATAGTGCGACGGAGTAGCGCACATTGCCGCTGTACAGGTACATGCCATCATTGCAAACGCCGATAGTATTAACCGTGTAGTAACCAATCTTCTTACCCCTTCGTCTGCCATTGCAGCAGAGAGTGAATAATTAGTGAGAAGAAATGTCGAGTGTGGTCAAGGAAGTGGGTGAACGGAGAGACCGGGATTCGAACCCGGGGTAGCACCAAATAGTACTACAACTGATTAGCAGTCAGCCGCTTTCGACCACTCAGCCATCTCTCCGCGTCGCTCAACAAACTATAGCACAAGCTGCGCCAAATATCAAGAGTAAATTTCAACAAGCGCCACTTCTCTCATCCAGCCACTGCTTATATGACGATGCCACCCCTACCGGTTTACAGTAACGAGAACTGACATTGGGCAAACTAGTTGGCATGATCATTTATAAGTTGCAGTTGATATTCGAACGCATGCCAAAATTTGCCTTAACGGTACCTAAAAAAGCGGCGAGATTATCAGAATAGGTAGAAGCAACGGAGGGTGTCTTATTGGCAATGGACAGCGCAAGTTCATCGTCAGGACGGTTTTCAAGGGCCGCGGTCAACAGGTAGCGTGCCCTGGAGAAGCTGTTCTGTTTAAGGGCTGCCCACGCATCCATTGCATATACCCGATACTGCGCAGGATCGCGTTCAATCGCGGCGTCCAGGTACCGTGCTGTTTCCAATGGGTTGCGGTCTCGATAGGCCAGAGTCCCAAGGCCTGCCAGCGCATCGCTGTTTCCCGCGTCAATCCGAACAACCGATTGAAAATGGCGATGGGCCCTGGTTGTACGAAAAGACAGCATTTCCAAAACTGCTAGTTTTAGCGTAGCGCTCAGGTGAAGAGCGGAGGTCTTACGCCAGTTGCGGTTGGCCTCACAGAGGGTGTGCAAAAGTGCATTAGCATCGCCCTGCAGTGCACACTGCCGCAGCGACATTACGGCGGCATATTGCAAATAAGGCGACGAAACGAGAGCTGCATAGTGCGTGGTGGCAGCCACAAGGTCATTGGTATTGGCTCGGTAATGCACGCCGTACAATTCTATCGCCCGTTGGTATACTCGCGGGTCGTAAGGTGCCAACTGTTCAGCCTCGTTAACACCTGCAGATGCCTCTTTAAAATGGCCATCACTTGCAGCTGCGGCGATGTACAGTCGCCAGCCAGCCACATAGTCAGAATCAAGGTGAACCGCGGTTTGGCTCAGTCGATAAGCCTCATCCATCAGGTGCCGAATGGCATCCATCGAATGCCCTCGTGTTGCGTTCGTCTTAGACTGGGTACGTAGATCTTTGGCACCCCGCATACATACTAACGCCCCCAGGCTGTAAGCTGAGGGTGACATGGGCGACGCAGATACAACGGAACAGGCAACCCTACGTACCAAATCAGAGTCCACATGAAGCGACCCTTTGCAAAAATGCGCGAAATCCCGGGCAAGCACGACATCCATAAGGAAATCGTCTGGGTGGTGTACCAGCATAGCTCTAGCAACCGGTACCTCGCGCAGAGCCAACCCCCATGTTAGCTTGCTTAAAAGCTCTACGACGAACTGGTTTTTAGGATCAAGCTTACGAAGTACGTTTGCGACCACACGCAGTTCAGGCAAATGTCGTGCGGAACTTACATCTGCAATGAGCAACAATGCCGTAAGGGGATCATGCGATGCCGCCGGCAGCAAATCTGGAATGAGCGCCCTGTATGCACGAACATCAAAGCGAAAGGGTAGTAAGCCCAGCCTCTTAAACTGGCTTAGCGTACAGGCAACGTTCAATGCGGTAGGTGCGGGGAGTTTAACGTTTAGTTCACTACCAAGCCAATCTGCCAAAATAGGAAGATGATGTACTATCGCCACCTGGGTGGTGCCTACAGCCACAGCCTTGCAACACGGCTTACCGCTCTTGAGATTGTAAACCTGCGCCGAGAAGACGAGCCTGCCTGCATTACCGGTCAGGCGGGTGACAATGGCGTGAGAAACACCCGTTGAACGCCCAAGTCGCATGAGACCGTTTAAGGGGATTGCACCGTCCGGCTGGCCCTGTTCTGCGCCGGCGCGAAAAATGGTATTCCAGCCTTGCGTGCCGTGTGCTGCCTGGCTGCCCTCTACCTGGAACTTGAGCCATAGCGCACACGCATTTGCCAGTGCCTCATCGTCGCGGGTCAGGCCCATAGAGACAAGTGGCATGCATACGATAAACCCGTTCGCGCTCGTAAGGCGTGGTTGAGGTGCAGTAGCCGATGATGGGAGGTACCACACTGGCGGAGTTGGCATGAACACCGCAGGGTTGGGTAGGTTTGGCAAATGCACGGCTACATCGTCGCGGCGCTCAATCCCACCTGTGTCGCCACGAGGATTCGTGCGAATACCAGGCAGCCTGTTGCTGCAGCCGCTAAACGCGACCACCATCAGCATGGTCAGTATCGACCTAGTGGCGACACACGACATTGCAGGCCCTCGGTTTCTCATAAGCCTGCCTGGCTTATCGTAGACTTGTTAGTGTTTTCGGGGCTTGTACACACCCATCTCGTGCACTGGCAGGGATGGGAAGCCCATGGTTGCGGCTGGACTGTCTGGCTTAACAGCAAAAGTTGTAGAATTGATCCCTGCTGCGGCTGCATCTGTGAACTGCATGTTGTTTTCAACGGTTACCGCGCCTTGCGGTAGTCCATCTGCTATCAACCATTTGCTGTCGATACAGATATTCCCAGCTATTACATTGTACTTGGGAGCTTGTGGATCGTCCTGCAGAATATCGGCGAGGTGAGGGTACTCGGTACTGTAGGGCGGCTGGTTATAATGCATTCTGTCAAGCCTTCGAAGCATGATTCCATTCGGGCTAGCAAACCAGTCTTTTGCCCATCCCAATCCTCTGGCATCTACTGAAATGCATGGGTTACAACGGATGAACAGGTTCCCTCTAACAACGTTGTCCCTTCCACCACCGACCATGATGCTATGGCCAGCATTCTGGAAGATATTGTATTCGATGGTCGTGCCGCACAAACAATCGTCAAGATAAACAGCCATTACATCGTCATAATTACCGGGTGTATGGAGAGTTGGTACAATGTCATGAAAATAGTTGTACCGTATTACCGTGCCACGCTGTGTTAGGTCGCGTCCATCGTATACGGCTCCAGCGTCACCTGTTTCCGTACACACGTTGTGAATATTGTTATATTCGATGAGGTGGTTGTTGCCGTTAAACAAAATTGCCTGATGCGGACTATTGTAAATGTCGTTATGCTCTACAATGTTTCCTACGCCGTCAAGCATCACTCCTGGGTGGTATGTGTAATCCCACTGAGCATAGTCATGAATTGTGCAGTTACGCACAAAACATTTGGCAGGTATAAGAGTCGCTCTGTCTCCACAGAACACTCCAACCCCCGCATCACCAATCTCATCAACCTTACACCGGTCGACCCCGCTGGCAAGGCAGCTGGTGAAATCGATACCATTGAGCCCCATGTCGCGAATGGTGCAATCCTTGAAGACGACATTCTTACCATTGTTTACTGAAATACCATCGCCTCGGTCAGCCTCGAGAATGCAACCGGAAAACAGAAGATTGCGCGTACCAGTCATCGCTATTAGCGGCTGGGTCATCTGCGAAAGAACACATTCACTCGGCTTAAACCCAGCCGGTGGCCAAAAATAGAGAGTGTTAGAGACCCGGTCTATGTAGTACTGATCAGGCCCAAGCAGAGCACCCGGAACGTTAACGAAGTAGAATCTTCGCTGAGCCTTGTACGGATACGCGGTTACCGTACCTACCGTGTGAACGACGTGCGCAAGAGTGTCAATCGAACCAACCTCGTCGTAGGTTTCCGCCCAATCGAAATTCCAGTACCCGTGAACCCAAACATCACTATCCTTGGTCACCCCCGGTGGTAGGTCACCACTGTAACCAAACGCCATTTTTGAAACGGGTAGAGCAGTTTGCATATACCCCGTTGCGGGCCATCGGGCCAGATGCATTCGGTCTCCGCGATAAAACAGCTCGGTAGGAACAACAGGCGTGCTGGCGCCAAAGCCTCTGTGCTGCAAATCTCCAGGTGTAGAAATGCCGGCTTCAGCGAGATTACACGCCAATAGGTGAGGCGTTGCAATGGGTGTGAACAGACTGGCAGCCCTTGCAGGGAGGCTATGAGTCCAGTCAACATTTTGAGGACCACCGGTAATCACGACTGATCCAGGCCGCATCGCCCTATAAATGAGAGGATAGCGGGTGCTGCCGCCATCACCAGCACCTAACGAAAATGATTGGCTAAGCCGGTAGGTCCCGGGCTCAATTTCCACCACAAACTGGTTAGCGGCTGCTTTGGAATCCTTCTGTCGTATTGCCTCAATGGCATCTCGAGCGGCGGCCAAGGTCGCTAAGGGTCCATTTGAGCCGTGATCTGCAGGATGAATGAGGCGACCGCTCCAGGAATTACGGCCGTCCTTGGCGACATAGATTCTGATTGTCTTTGCGGCACACGAACAAGTGAGACCAATGGATAGTAAGGTTGCAACAACCGCTGCACTGCGATTCATGGAATTCCTCCGTACACCAGATCCTACAGTCGCTTGAGCTGTACGAGTGAATTAGATATGGTGAGAGAAGAATCCTTCACTAACAACCGCGGTCGTTCGTCAGTGCGCAAAACACCCCGTCAGAATAGGTGAGACCGGCTAGACACTCTGTAATTCAGTGTGCTACCGTCGCGGAAGGTGAGTGAGTAACGAGTGCTTTAATTGATTGAGGAGAGTTGGGCCAAGCTCTGGGCCATAGAACGACATGCCCGCTTCATAACGACCGGACTTATATTGTTGTGGCGTGAGAGCGTAGGCCAGCCAGTCATTAACTAGCGCAACAGGCAGCCCATGAAGGCCGGCGCTTGCTTGGGCAACGGAACGCGCGTCCATCCCTATCGCTCCCGTTGGTTCACATGGAAAGCCCATGAGCAATAATTGACCGACACGGATTAACGAAATCTCTGTGCGGGTCGGCATAACTGTCTTGACAAGGTGTTTCGCCTGATCCATCGTGAGGCCAATCCCCATCGCGGCAAGCATAAACACACCGTCAGGCTGTGTTGGCGGTAAGTTTACAGGGGCATACCACGCCTTCAGTTGCGGCTGGTTTTCTGGCGTACCTGGCTCTGTCAACAGCTTTAAGGCAACCTCGCTAACTGCATGCCCGTAGGCCTTGACTCTAGCGTCGTCCTTAAGGTTATCAAAGCCTGCAGCGCTAGCATCTCCCTCAGCTCCATTGAGAAATAGACAGCGGCATCCCCCACCCTCGTGCGCTTGTATGTCTTGTACGATAACTCCTGGGAAATCGGAAGAAATCTCCATAGAGCGCCCACTAAATATGGTTGGATGTGCAGCGAGATGAACGATGACAGCGGCGCTGGATCCGTTCGCTCTGCGAAAGTTAACCACGGTCAATGCAGTATCGCTAACAGGATCGTTACGGCGATTTCTGACCAACGAGGGTACTGCCTGCGCAGCAAATGTGACGGTTACCGGTTCCATTGCTCCCATAGCATCCTTCACCGCTTCCGCGGCGCGGCCGGCAGTAAAATCAAGCAGTTTGCGGTTAAATACCGTCCAACCCTTAATCCCCGAAATAGTGTTGCGGGTATCCATTGCCAAAGGGTCTGGTGCGCTATGGGAATGCGTCGCCGCCAGGAAGAGGTTTGCGCCGGCAAATTGCCTTAAGCCCAACTGCTTCAATCGCAACTCAATAGCATGATGAATACTGGCTGGCAAAAAACAGAGATCCATCGATACGATTGCCACGGAACTGGAACCGCGCTTCAGCACGATGGCATGTGCGTACACGTCGTCATGTACGCCCACGCAGGGTCGAGCGAGCCGCTCTGCGTATCCACCAAGTGGGACATCCATCGAGTGTACATCAGGTGTTATGGAAACTTCAGCAGCCCCGCACTGCAACCCCGCGTAACCTTTCGCCGCGCTTGACTGCTCACCACTTAAGGCGATCAACAAGAGAACGAGAATGAGACACAAATGCTTGTTCATTGGTAGTCACTAGGAATCAGTCTGCGCACCCTGTCAACAATCTGCGCGTCATAGGCATCGAGTTTGCCGGCGTTACGGTAATGAATTAGAGCCTCGCGTTCAAATCCCAGTCTAACGTAAGCATCCCCCAGAAGTGCGTGATAGGAAGCATTTTCAGGCGAGAGGTGAACAGCTCGCTTTAATGCATCGGCAGCCTCATTAAGCAGGCTAACTTGCAGGTAGAGCATTCCTAGGCGTACGTTGTAATAGGCGTCGCACGGAGTGAGATGAACGGCAAAATGCATGGCGCTGATTGCATCCAGGGTACGACCAGCCCGGGTATACAGATCCCCTAGGCGAAATCGGTAAAAACTGTCCTCCGGCAATATACGACTTGCCTCAGCCAACTGGTCAATCGCGTCATTCACCTGCCCTGCAGCCGCCAGGCAATCACCAAGACGATAACGATAGTATGCGTTATCGGGCGCGAGTTCAACTGCTTGCTGGTAAGCCTCTATTGCCGGCTGCAACCGCCCCTGACGTCGATGCATCTCCCCGCGGTTGAAATGTGGGGTAGCACTACGAGAGGCCCTACGGGCGCCCGGTTGATTAATTTTGGCTGGTAAGTTATCTGTCATATCTGCAGAACCGCCCACCGCTCAATGCTCCTTGTCGATAATCCAATCTCATTAAACCAGTATCGGCGAAAATAAGTCAAGGCCTTAATCCCGTCACAAGCCTCAAATCCGGCTCCGGCTGGTGCAGGGACTGGACCGTAATTGTGGTGATAGACTCGACTGTTTGACGGATGTTCACCATGGTGGCACCAACATCGACACCGCTTGACCTTAGGCATAGTCAATAATTGTCCCAACGGATTCAACATTCAGAGGCTCGTAGCACCACAATGGTGTTAATCAGTTTGAGGCGGACTTCAGCCGGATTTCCCAAATCTGCGCCTCATCACGCAGCTTGAAGATCAATACTAACTCGCCCGTTAGGTAGCTATGCGTCCAACCATCTACTTAGCCGTAAACGGCTTGGCCAATGGTGAGCACAGCCGTAGAATCAGGCTACACTTTTTATAGGCCGGCACCACAAAAACGACTTAGAGTGGGTGCTGTGGATCAGTTCCAACCGCAATCGCCCAGGCCTGCCGAGCAAGGTTGGTCATCACGAGTGACTGTTCCCACCGATCACTAAACTCTTTGCCGTCAGGCAGTGTGATGGCATATCTTGGTGGACCCAATTCCGGCGTAAAAGGAAATATGTCGCCAGGTTGCGCATCCTGCAGCCAGTAACGCATAGCAATACTCCATAGCCGTACGAAAAACATGGCTGAATCACCGGTACCGTCGCCAACGTCAATTTGCACAGCTTCTCCATTGGATATTCGGCCGTGGAGATGCGACACGCGTTGCAGCACAGTATCAAGGTGGGTTTCTGCGTGTTCATCACCCCAGCCATAGAACTCACCCACCACTACAAAATGGGATAGGTCGCCAGTGATACGGATATCAGGTACACGATTAATTAAGCGATTCGTTTGCGGCAGGTTTTCGGTAAAGTTGTTGCGGTGTGTCTCCACAAAGAATGGCAAACCATGGTCATTCGCTATCTTTCGCCCCTCGCTAACGATGCGCACGGCTTCATCCTCGCTGGTAAACGCGCTTGCAGGTTGCGCAAATACAAACTCCGCTCCTAGTCTCACTGCGCGTGCCACAGTTTGTCGCACATCCTCTAAGTTGAAAGGCCGATGCCCTAGTACCAACCGAAGTTCATGCCGATCCAGTGCAGATGTCACCTCTTGTTCATCATCGTCAGTTAACCAGCACTCAACGGCTTCAAACCCCGCTTCACGCACCCGAGTGAATTTCTCGTCGAGTGTCCATTCTTTAGCAGCATTCATCGGCAACTTGCTCAAACCCCAAAGTGACTGCTGCATACGAAGACGCGGAGCATTGGTACTTCCATCATTCAGTCTGTCAAACGAGCTGCGCATATTGTCTCATTTCTTGTGGAATTAGCTGACGATAACTGAAGAAGCTTCGGAGTTTGCGGCTCAGCTACAGGGTAGTTCCCTGTGATGATCTCAATCACCTCCATAAGTTATAAATAGCCGCACATCGGTAATTACCAGGAGGGGATTAACCACGAGGAGTACAAGAACCATAGAAGGAATACGTACCAGATTGACAGAATTATTCTCCAATCTACGATCGTAACCAGCAAAAACCAGGGCTAGCAGGAGATAACATGACAACGAATCCATTTGCAAGTGAATTAAAGCAGTACGAGGAGTATGGCTACACCATCTTTAGAAATGTTTTAGATGCCCAGCTCATTGGCGAGGCATCGCACCATGTCGACTGGCTTATCCAGAAGCACCCCGAGGTGCGACCGGAGAGCCTTGACGTACAACTCGTTACAAATGACCCATTTTGGGTACGGCTGGTTTCAGATGAACGGCTACTCAATATTGCAGAACAGTTCATTGGGCCAAATATAGCGCTTTTTGCCTCGCATTATATTAGTAAGCCACCATTTGATGGCAGGCCCGTGCTTTGGCACCAGGACGGAAGCTACTGGCCGCTAGACCCGATGAATGTTGTAACCCTATGGCTAGCTGTAGATGACGCCGACCAACAAAACGGCTGCATGCGGGTAATTCCAGGCACCCAGCATGAAATTCTTCAGGAAATGAAGCCGAATACTGAGGTAGTCAGCGTGCTTGGCTCCCAAATTGACCCCGCCCTTGTGAATGAAGCGGCAGCGGTCGACATTGAGTTGAAGGCAGGTGACGTTTCGGTTCACCACCCGAATGTAATCCACGGATCCAATGCCAATACATCGGCTCGTCGTAGATGCGGTCTAACCATACGCTATATTCCCACCACCACGCGTATCCTTCACAAAGGAAGCACGCCCTGGTGCGGAGCTTTCCTTTTGAGGGGAGAGGCGGTACCTGGAATCAACGATTATAACGAGCGCCCACGGTTTGTGCCAGGTGAGCACATGAAATTCGCAGGTTGCGAACATTGGTAACGAGCGTTCTGTCAAAATACTAGGCAGCCCTGGGTTTTAGGCCAGATCAGGTACGTCCGTGGTATCCGGCACTCTCTCGGTTTCCTCAAGATTCAAGCCTTGTAGAGATTGTGTCACTGCCGCTTGAACACCCTTCAACCGGATCTGGCACTGTTTAATTAGCTCAGCCGCCTCGGTCATAAGTGGCTCGAGTAGATCGATATCCACTTGAGAGCTCTCCAATATCTCGACAATTTCCTTTAGTCGGTTCATGGAGGCGGTATAGCTTTGGGATGTCGATTTACGCATGAGTATCTCCGTTTTCGGTCATTTGCACAATACTGATGATTGTACCGTGCTGCAAGGAGGTCTGTAAAACCGAGCCAGAAGGTATGCCGTCGGAGCTTGTCAATGCACGGCCGTTAAGACGGGTTATACTGTACCCTTGCCGAAGAATACTTGCCGGATCGCGCAAGACGACGGTTTTCGCCCAAAGATCAAGCTGGTTGGCATTGCGCTCAATTACCAGGTCTGCAAGTTCTTGCAACCTGGTTTTGGTGCCTTGAAGTACGAGAGAACTTGCGGCAATAATCGATCTTGGGGCTAGTAGGCACCGTGCCTGATATTCTGTAAGTTCACGTGCATTGCCCTGCACGCACACTGCAGCTGCGGTATTCAATTGAGCCATACAGCCGCGTAATTGGAGATCGCTAACATGCATCATCCTCGTGGCGGATAATGAGATGTACGACGCGGCCGACTGCAGAATGCGTTGTTGCCGTGCGATTACTCGCTCACCGGATGCGGCGATACGCCGTGCCAACTCATCCATCTCGGCAGCAAAAGAAGCAACTTTGCTAACAAGGTATTCCGCAACGGCAGTAGGCGTTTCCAGGCTGCGATGCGCCATCATGTCCACCACGGAAACGTCGCGCTCGTGCCCTATACCAGTGAGAACCGGCAGCGGAAAGTGAGCGATTGCCCGCCCAAGCCCATAGGAATCGAAACACGAAAGGTCCACTGCACCTCCGCCTCCGCGAATTAATACGACGCAGTCATATTCATGCTGCC
>JAJYCW010000056.1 GCA_021777995.1 bacterium | reverse complement strand
GGCGGTTCCAAAACAGCAAGTGCCAACCGGTGCTTCCTCAACGGGCAGTGCCGCGCCCGTTGCACCGTTAACATTCAGCAAACCAACTCCACTTGCGCTTCCCATAGGGATAGCGCCGTCTGCGACGGGCACCGTACCAGCCCAGCAGGTTGCCGCCGTAGTCGATTCGAGCACAGTTCATCAAAACAGTGTTGGCACAACGGACACCGTTTTAAGCGGTGGAAGTTTGCCGACAGGAATTGCCGGCGCTGCGGCGGTGAAACCGGCCGATCAGACGAGTGGAAGTGGTTCTGGTACAGGCGGGGATAGTACGCAGGGGCAGACACCAAACCAGGGGCGGGATACGGGTTCGCCCTTACCTCAAAGCGCTACACTAGGCGCAGTAGGGCAGAACAACGCAGGATCGTCCTTTAGCGCTTCGGGCATCTCGACCGCAACGGGTGTATCGGCATTGCAAGATCAGACTGCAGCTCGAATTGCCGTTGCAAATCAGGTGGCTAGCCAGATTGAAAGCCAGCGTCTGCAGAACGGTAATGGCCGGTTTGTGGTGAACCTTCATCCTGCCGAACTGGGCGGCGTGCAGGTAACAGTGAGCCAGAGCCGGGGTGTTATCAGCGCTCGACTGGTGGCAGAGACCTCCCAAGCGCAACACGCGCTGGAGAGTGGCCGGCACCATCTATACCAGGCATTTGAGAACAGAGGCATCAAAGTGCAGTCCCTGCAGATATCGCTTAACTCCGGAGGAGCAGGACGGCAGGGAGCTTCATTTCAATCGCAAAACCAATCGAATATGGCCAGATCCGCACAATCGGTGCGCAATTCGTCAATATCCAGCCAACCATTACCTGAAGACCATAGTGCTGGAATACCGATAAGTTCAATAGGTTCCGTTGAAGGTTCTAAAGCAATGCTCGATTACCGGGCATAAATTCAGGAGGTTAACGAGTGAGTACAAACAGTATTACCGGCTCGAGTTCTGCAGGTTCTGCGGCCGGTGCAGCGACTCAACAGGTTCTAAACAACCAAAGTCTTAACGAACAGGCATTTCTGCAGCTTCTCAGCACGCAGCTAGCCAATCAGGATCCAACCCAGCCACAGGACCAGAGCCAGATGCTCGCACAGCTCGCCCAGTTCTCGACTGTGGACGGGGTTAACAACATGGCAACGGGCCAGAGCCGACTTCAGGCGCAGAATTTGTTGGGGCATCAGGTTAATGCGCTTGTGGTAAGCGGCAACACTTCCACACCCGTCTCGGGCAAGGTAATGGGCGTATCCTGGAACGGCAGTACGACGAACGTGAATCTGGATAATGGCAGTACAGTCACACTTGACCAGATAACGCAGGTTCTACCCTAACAACGCACGATAGGATTAACAGGGATGATAGACCCAACTCTCGCAGGCATAGCCCCGGTTACACCGGCAAATCCTATAACAGAGGCGCAATCCGCAACGCGTGCAGCAAATACTGCGGCCTCGGCATCTCAGCCTTCTTTTGCCGAAGTTCTGCGGGCACAGCAGGGGATTGCAGCTCCGGCTAGGGAGCAGCTAGACCCGTCATCCACTGGTTTACGGTTCTCTGCACATGCTCAAACGCGGCTTCAATCGCGGCGAATAACTCTAGACGCAAGCCACTTGCAGCGACTGCAGGGTGCGGTGCAGCGTGCCGCGGGCAAAGGTTCTAAGGATGCGCTGGTGTTGATGGATAACATGGCGATGGTTGTGAGTGTTAAGAACCGGACCGTGGTAACCGTGGTAGACAGCGACAACATGAAAGAGAATGTATTCACCAACATTGACAGTGCGGTGATTGCATAAGTTTAAGGATCCAACAGGCTGGACCGCTTGCGGAGGCCTGATAACCAGCTGGGCCATTGATTGAACGAGATGGCTCAGCGCATAACATGGAGGTTTGTATAACATGCTTCAGGCAATGTTTTCAGGTGTGAGTGGATTGCAGGTGCATCAGACCCGGTTGGACGTTATTGGTAACAACATTGCAAACGTCAATACAATCGGCTTCAAATCTGGCGCAGTTACGTTTGAGGACCAACTATCGCAGACGCTAAAAGACGCCTCTACTCCTGGGGCAAATGTCGGCGGCGTAGATCCTTCCCAGGTGGGCCTCGGTGTCATGATTGGTGCTGTGGAGACGCAGCAGACCCAGGGTAACCTGCAGACCACCGGTAACAAAACAGATATGGCCATTCAGGGTAACGGATTTTTCATGGTGAGCAACGGCTCTTCCACGAGCTATACCCGTGATGGCTCGTTTCAACTGGATGGTAACGGCGTACTGGTAAACCCGGCAAATGGCGATCAACTGCTAGGTTACAGCGCCGATGCTAACGGGGTGGTGAACACCACTCAACCAATCACCTCCAGCAGCGTGTTGACAATACCGGTGGGGACACTCACTTCCGTTAAGCAGACGACCGCGGCAGTGCTAGCCGGCAACCTGGATGCTAGCTCCTCCCTGCAGTCCACATTTACCTCACTAAATGGCAATATCGCCAGCAGCCCTAGCACTATTGCAACCACCGCTTACGACTCTCAGGGCAATGCCCACCAGGTGCAGTTTACGTTCACACAGGGAGCACCCACTGCCACCGACAATATCTGGAACGTGGGCGTAACCGTAGACGGTGCCGCTGTTAGTGGTACTCATACCATGGCATTCAGCCTGGCGAGCGGCCAGTACGATGCAGCAAACTCGTCAGGATTACCTACAACCCTGTCGGTCACTGGCACTAATGGCGCCGGTAATTTTACGATGAATGTAAATTACCAGAACACGCTTTCTGACGTAGCAACGAGCCCGGCCTCAGCGGGCGCCACGACAGACGGCCAGACGGGCAGCCTGCCAACATGGTCCACTTCCACCAATGTCTTCGACAGCCTGGGAGTAAAGCACAACCTTACCGTTACCTACACCCGAGCGGTGATTGGCTCCTCCACGGGAACCGGCACACCTCCGCTTGCTGCGCCGCCTTCATCCGCGACGGGGCAATGGAACTGGACGGTGTCGGAAAATGGAGTCACCCTGGCATCCAGCACACCAGGTGTTGTAAATCCTCCTGCTACCGCCAATGAAACGGCTAAGAATAGCCCGCTCTATTTTGGGCCAAACGGTAACCTTCTGGATCCAAACAAGCAGACCGTGATGGTTACACCGGTAACGGGATCTACCACTCCATTCCCTGTATCGCTAGATTTTAGCGGCATTAGCCAACTAGCAGGAACCTCTAACGTTGCCGTAACCCAGCAAGATGGTTTTCCGGTAGGGACACTGCAGTCTTTCAATATCGACCAGACCGGTCTTATCACCGGTGTGTTTTCGAACGGACAGGCGCGGTCGCTTGGACAAGTTGCAATGGCGACCTTTACCAATGCAGGGGGTCTCACCAAAACTGGCCAGAACAACTACCAGGCCTCAGCGAACTCTGGCGTCGCCCAGGTGGGCCTCCCGGGCTCTGGTGGCACTGGAACGATCAATACCGGATTCCTTGAGATGTCTAACGTGGACCTCTCTACAGAGTTCACGAACCTTATCGTAACTCAACGAGGATTTCAGGCAAATACCAAAATCATTACGACAGTTGACTCGATGCTCAACGATGTCATAAACATGCTGCCGTAATAGATCGTAACCTGCCCGCATCGGATTGACAGCTGGTGCGGGCAGAGGACCTAAACTAAATGATTCAAGTGACACGTTTTAATCACACTGAATTCACCGTAAATGCAGATCTCATTGAATTTGTAGAACATACGCCAGATACGGTCATCACGATGGTGACCGGGCGCAAGGTTTTGGTTCTTGAGACGGTTGACGAGGTGAAAGCCCGCGTAATTCAGTATCGCAGAGAGGCTGGTCCATTCTGGATGCGGCTTGACGGAGTGGAGCCGCAGAGCAACGCGGCCTGAGTTGATGGAAGGATAACCGACGTTATGGATCTGGCTACAATAATTGGCATGCTGCTCGCCTGGGGCGCACTCATAGGGTCGCTGCTCATGGAAGGTGGGCAGTTGCGGGCTCTAGTGAATATTCCGGCGGCCTTGCTGGTATTTGGCGGTACCTTTGGCGCGGCATGTATCAGTTTCAGGCTAAATCAGATCATGGAACTGCCCAGCATTCTCGAGCAGGCGTTCGCCGAGAGTACTCTCGACTCTGGCGCGGTGATACGCATGCTGGTGCGATTTGCTGAACGTGCACGGCGTGAGGGACTGCTGGTGCTGGAGGAGGAGTGCCGCCGCATTAAGGACCCGTTCCTTCAGAAAGGCGTTAGACTCGCAATTGATGGTACCGACCCAGAGATGGTACGGGAGATCATGACTACCGAGATACACTTCCTTCAATCTCGGCACAAGGTTGGCGAGTCAATTTTTACCACCTTGGGTGGTTTTGCACCAACGCTAGGCATAATTGGCACTGTTATGGGCCTTATACACATGTTGGCAAACCTAAGTGACCCGGGAAAAATGGGGCCGCTTATTGCGGGAGCCTTTATTGCAACGCTCTACGGAGTTAGCAGTGCCAATCTTATCTTTCTGCCCATAGCAAACAAACTCAAGGCTCGCAGCAGCGACGAACTGCTTATTCGCGAGGTGATGGTTGAAGGCATTCTTTCAATACAGGCTGGTGATAACCCGAGGCTCGTTGACGATAAACTGAAGGCCTACCTTGCACCGCGGCTTCGATCTGGTGCTACAGGTGCCGGCGCAGCGTCGCTGGCCCGCTGATCACACACCGCGTGCCGCAAAGCAGGACCAGAAACAACCTGGCGGTGCGAGGGTGCTAACGTACATTTTTAGGAGACTTCAGGCATGATACGAAGGATGCAGCCTGCACAGGAGGGCCACGGAAATTTAGACCGATGGTTGCTTACCTATGCCGACATGATAACATTGCTTACGGCTTTTTTCCTGATGCTGTATTCAATGTCTGTCATGAGCAAGGGAAAGTTTCAGCAGGTTGCTGCCGCAGTTCGCACAGAATTTGGCGGCAAAAATGGCAAAACTGGCAACGGGGCTGGCTCGGGGTATAACGGCGTTCTGCCCGATCCAGCCTACGTGGAATATCAGGTTGCAATGGCTAATCTGGCTAAATATGTGGAACAACATCACTTGGGAGGCAAAGTAAAAATCTCAAGCGATGAACGCGGTGAGATTATAACTCTGCTATCAGATGGCGTGTTGTTCAAAAGTGGGCAGGCGCATCTGCAACCCGCGGCTGTACCGTTGCTCATGCGTGTTGCGAACGTTCTAAAGCCCCTGCCAAACAACGTTTTGATAGAGGGCCATACCGATAACAAGCCCATTCATACTGCAATGTTCCCAAGTAACTGGGAGCTTTCTGCGTCGCGGGCCGCAGCCGTACTGCGCGAGATGGTCTATTCTGCTGGGCTAACCCCCGCACGGTTCTCGGCGGCCGGGTATGCCGACACCCGTCCCGCGGGGCCAAACAATACGCCTGCGGAGCGGGCGCAAAACAGGCGGGTGGACATCGTGATTTTGAAGACGCGCATGCAAAAGCAGGCTGACCTGCTTCGTCAAGCTGAACTACAGAGAGTGGAAACGGGCACTGGGAATTAGGAGTCTGTTCTAAACGGTTTGCGGAACAGAGAACCGTTAGCGCGTGCGTGGTTGACAAGCCAGACAAGTTAAGGGAGTAACAGGTCAATGAGCAAGAGCAAGGCACCTGCGGCTGAGGAGTCAGCACCAGGTAAAAAAAAGTCCAAACTGGCAGTTGCTATCGTAGCCGGGGTTGTGCTGCTGATTGCGCTGATAGGTGCAAAAAGTATGCTGGGGCACAAAAAGCCCGCAGGTCCGCCGAAGCCCGTCGAGGGCAAGGAGATGGCGCTGGACTCCTTTTTAGTTAATCTGGCAGGCAAAAATGATCACTACCTCAAAACCACGATCTCCTTGGGACTTCAGAAGGGCGTGGACGAGAAGAAAATCACCGACCACACTGCGGCAATACGTGACTGTATACTTACCATTTTGACCAGCAAGCACCGCAAAGATATTTCAGGCACTGCAGGCGAAGAGGAACTCAAGTCCGAGATCAAAGATGGAATTAACAAGGTGCTGGCTAAACCTGATGTAGTAAACGTCTACTTCACAGAATTTGCCACGCAATAGCTAATATAGACAGTTCATGCAAAAATAGCGTATAATGGAACAACTCAAGCAGATTAAGCGTTACTTAAGTGGTTGAGGTTGTATTACCAGCAACGGCAATTATTATATACGCGGGGTGAAAGCTGGTTACCCGCAGACGGAACGATCGATGTCTCGCTCATTAATTGTGGCAGTGCGCAAAACCTGGCGTGTAAATCCAGGAATGGTGTACGCGCTAGTGAAGATACACGACGGATCGCTCAAGGTGGTGCAGTCGTGCCCGGCCGGCACGATGTTCTGGGAATTGGATGAAGTTGAAGGACTTTTAACAGGACCGAAAACTCAACAAATTTATTCGGAAATCCGGTGCGAGGCACTTCAGTGGTGTATGGAGGATGGAAGAGCTAAGCTTGCCGCCCGCAGCAAAACCCATCCAGCCGGATTAGTAGCCTAGAACGATCTAGAAAGAATATTCCCCTCCAAAGCTTTCTTTGGAGGGGAATTGTCGTTAGAACCGCTGGAGCTACGCCAGCTTACGCGTGTATCTCTGCGATTTCGAACTCCGCTACGCCATGTGGAAGGTGAACCTGCACGCGATCACCCTTTGACCGGTTCATCACCGCTTTACCAACGGGCGAGAGGCTTGAGATCTTATCATCACCGTTAGCTGTCGCCGCATCGGTGATGGTTACCATAAACTCGTCCTCGGGGTCATCCACGCTTCGCAACGTCAGGCGAGTTCCTATTGTTACCACTGTGCTGCCGGCGGCGGCGTCATCTTCCACCACGCGCGCCTTCATCAGCAGCGCCTCCAATTCGGCAATCCTGCCATTTAGAATAGCCTGCGCCTGCCGTGCCGCCTGATACTCGAAATTCTCCGATAGGTCGCCGTATTCGCGGGCAGTCTGTACGGATTGACGGATGGCAGGGAGTTCTACGATTTTGAGGCGGCGAAGCTCTTCTTCCTTTTGTCGTTTGCTGCTCTTTGTAAGAATAATCTCGTCGTGCTGCATTTCTGCGAATGATCTCCTGCCTTGAAATTAAAGAAGACGCCGTTAAAAAACAATATGCGAACCACTGCCGAAGCAAGTGGCCGCACGTTGGCTAATACTACCATATCAGGTGGTTCCTGTCAAATTCACTACGCACTGGCTTAGGAGGTAAGCTAGCAGCGAGACGACACTTACAAATTGCCGTGCGGCTGCCATTCTGTTCTCTCGCTAGTGGCGAGGTGGCGCTACTCACTGCACCTCAGTTTAATGCTGCAGAACCAGCAAACTGAGTATTCGCCTCAAACTGCATACTCTAGGAATTGATACACGCCTGTGGTAAAACCGGTCCTTCGTTGATTACAAAAGTCACAATGACACTCTAGCAAGTGAAGAAAACATAGTGACCAATGGGAACTCATACGCAACTGCGCGGCTAATAGTTACAGTTTTGCCAACAAATCGCGCATGCAGGGCGATACGGACCGTTAGCTCACCGCCGATACAGTGATAATGATCGACTTGGAAACCGGTGTGTTACTCTTATCGGCAACATTGTTGAGTGCGGCGAGCACGTTCGTCTCGGGATAGTATGCCGCAGCGCAGCCTTCAGGTATAGAATAATCTACCACCTTAAATTGGTGCGCGGTACGCTTTTCACCTCTGAAATGGCTAGTAATATCCACCCAGTCCCCGGCTTTTAGCGACCGCCGCCTGATATCGGCAGCGTTCATGAATATCACTCTCCTGCCTCCACTTATTCCGCGGTACCTGTCATTAAGCCCGTAGATAGTTGTGTTGAACTGATCATGACTCCTAATCGTCATCAACAGGAGCTCTCCCTCAGCGAGCGGTGGTTCTTCAACCTTTATTGCGCTGAAGTGAGCTCTACCATCCTGCGTGCGGAACACGAGGTTCGCCGCGGCGTTGGGAAGGTGAAATGGTCCTTCCTTAACACGCTGGTTGAAATCCGCAAAGCCAGGTATCACGCGGGCAATATGGTCGCGAATGAGGTCATAGTTGGTGACCAAAGCATTCCAATTTACAGTAGATCTTGTGCCAAGCACGGCGTTCGCAATACCGGCCACTATGGCTGGCTCGCTTAAAAGGTGAGGTGAAGCAGGTGGCAAAGTTCCACGGGAGGCATGAACCATGCTCATCGAATCCTCAACCGTGACAAACTGGTCTCCACTCGCCTGCACATCTCGTTCAGTTCTACCAAGGCATGGAAGTATCAGTGCCTGCGCTCCTGTAATGACATGAGCTCGATTTAGTTTGGTCGAAATGTGAACAGTGAGCCTGCATTGTTGCAGGGCACGCGCCGTGAAGTTGGTATCTGGTGTTGCGGATAGGAAATTCCCACCCATGCCAATAAAGACCGTGGTAGGGTGTGCGTACATTTGCCGAATGGCATCCACGGTATCCATTCCGTGTGCGGTGGGCGGAGTAAAGTTGAACTCTTTCCCTAATGCCTCAAGAAACTGGTCACCCATCTTCTCCCAAATGCCCATGGTTCTATCGCCCTGCACATTGCTATGGCCTCGCACAGGGCACAGTCCGGCGCCCTGTTTTCCAAGATGGCCCCTCATTAGTGCGAGATTTACCAATTGCTGAATGGTGCCAACCGCCTGTTTATGTTGCGTAAGCCCCATAGCCCAGCAGTAAATGACGCGCTCGCTACTAGCCAGAATTTCGGCTGCCTTGGTTATCTCCGCATTTTTAATTCCAGAAAGTCGTTCGATATCACTCCAGCTCATGCCGTGAACCGCTGCTACTATCTCCGACCAACCGCTGCAGTATTGGTCGATGAACGTTTTGTTTATAACAGAACCTGGTGATTTGGCCTCCATCTCCAGTAGAATCTTTTGCAGGCCTAGTGCAAGTGCTGCATCACCATTGATCTTCACCTGTAGAAATAGCGAAGCGATGGGAGTTCCACCAGTTGCTATTGAAAGCGGCTGTTGTGGATGTTCGAACCGGAGAAGACCCGGCTCTGGTAAGGGATTCACGGCTACAATCTTGCAGCCATTTTTGCGAGCGAGCGCCAGCGCAGTCATCATCCTGGGGTGGTTGGTACCGGGATTTTGACCAAAAATAAAGATCGCCTGCGCGTGGTAGAAATCATCAAGCAAAACAGTTCCCTTGCCCACCCCAATTGTTTCCGACAAAGCAGTTCCGCTTGACTCGTGGCACATGTTGGAACAATCCGGCAGGTTGTTCGTACCAAACTGTCGCACAAAGAGCTGATAGAGGAAGGCAGCCTCGTTACTGGTTCTACCAGATGTGTAAAACATCGCATCATTAGGCGAAGGCAGTGCATTGAGTTCGTTTGCAATGAGGGTAAACGCGTCGCTCCACTCGATGGGCTGGTAATGAGTACTGCCCGGCGCCAGCCACATTGGGTGCGTAATTCGGCCCTGTTTGCCAAGCCAGTAATCACTCTGTTTAGACAGCTCCTCTATAGAGTGATTTCGAAAGAACTCTGGTGTCACCCGTTGAACGGTTGCCTCCTCTGAAATCGCCTTGATACCATTCTCGCAAAATTCGAATCGCGACCTGTGAGTGTCGGGATCTGGCCAGGCACAACCGGGGCAGTCGAAGCCGTCCTTCTGGTTTAGATGCAGCCAAGTGGCGGCACTACGGCGTAGTCCCATTTCTGCCAGCGAGAACTGCGAACTTACCACTACCGCCGGAATTCCTCCTGCAAACTTTTTAGATGGGGAGACTACCGTGTTATCCCGCAATTCGGGCGAGATGGCAGAGACGGAATTGGGTGTGGTAAAACCGTTGTCGTGTGGAACCGATGGATCGTTCATCGTTCACTCTCCTGCGAACTTTTGTGTAGCACTATTCGTTGAGGATGCGAATAGATGTTGAAACGCTCACCGCGCACAAAGCCTAGAAGCGTAACACCATAGCCTATGGCTAATTTGACTGCGAGGCTGGATGGCGCGCCTACTGCAGCGACAATCGGTATTCGAGCCATAACAGCCTTCTGTATCAGCTCGAAGCTGGCCCTGCCGCTTAGTACAAGGGCACATGGATAGTCGAAATCGCTTCCAGAAAGAAGGCGCCATCCCACGAGTTTGTCAACGGCATTATGTCTACCCACATCCTCCCGCACAACAAGTGTATCTTCTTTGGGGTGGTAGCAGGCCGCTGCATGGAGACCCCCTGTCGCCTCAAACAGGTGTTGATGCTCCTTCAATCGGGTGGGGAGATTGTGGACTATTGCTGCATCCAGCGAACTATTCACCGACTCGAGATTTTGTGCGCCAGCCATTGCTAGACCGTTGAGCGACGTCTTTCCACAAACACCGCAGCTCGAGGACGTATAAAAATTGCGTCGCAGTCGTTCCATATCGGGCGTTGCCGTTGCAGCCAACGTAATAGTTACTACATTAGAGTCATTTTGGCCGGCTTCCGTTTGGACACAACCTTCGCTTACAAGCAGGTCTGATGGATGGCGAATGATGCCCTCCCCGGCAAGAAAACCAAGAGCCAACTCTTGATCATTACCGGGCGTTCGCATTGTAATGGCAACAGCCTGTTCCTCCCACACTCCTCCTTCTGCCCATCGAAGTCGTATTTCAAGCGGTTCCTCAACGGCAAGGCAATCTGAAGCAGTTAACCCCGTGAAACCCACCACTCGGGTAATTCTGCAGGTGAAGTTTTGCTGAGACGCTGGTACCATTTTTGTAATCCGAATTGCCTGCTTATCGATAGATTGGCTTGCTGCATCTGCGTAAATTGCAGGAAATATACCACCTGACGGCGAAACTGTGGACGGTACTGAAGGAAGACATTGGCACATAATTGCACCACAGCATGGCGCTCATTATAGCACTCGTTCTAATGGTGTAAGTCACAGCGTAATGGAACCATGCCTCTTATTGTTACGCCACTCGTTCACATTAGTGCCGCAATGCCAGGCGTTAAAGGACAAATATGGCTATTACAGTCAAAGAATTGAATCATGTTGCTATTCACGTTAGCGACCTTGATGCTTCGATAAGATTCTATAGAGACATCCTGGGTTTGCCGATTTTGCCTAGACCCGCGTTTAATTTTGGCGGCGCGTGGTTTGCATTTGGAACACAGGAACTTCACCTGATTGAGGATAAATCCCTTATTACTTCCTCTCGTCGCCATCACCATTTTGCACTGTTGGTGGACGACACCAACGAAGTTGAGACACATTTACACGAACAGGGTTGGACAGCGATTGTTAGCCACGGTTCTCGACCGGATGGGGCACCTCAGCTATTTATTACAGATCCCGATGGCTACTCCATTGAATTTACCAGCCTACCTTGGCGTAAATAACCATAGGGCTGTGACGTGGACGAACTGAACAACGCTATGTACCAACGCTGCAGTACCGATGTTATCTCTTCTCACGGCCGGTATAGGGCGATTCATTCATCGCTATCCGTAACTTCGATGCGTTGCTGAGAGGCTACACCGTACGATAGGAGTATTGTTGGTTCGATTCCATCGCAAGATGAGAAGATACCGGACATAAGCTTCAGATATCACCGTCCGCGAGGCGTTCATCCAGTATGGTGAAGAAGCTGCTTGCCTTATGGTATACATTCTCCCAGGCTAAGGGGAGATTTTCCATGATCGGGTCATAGTCCGCCTGATTTCTTAAATCCCTAAGGTAAGCTGCTAACGGATAAAGGCGCTGCATTTCACGGTGATGGGACATTCTGTAAAGGTACCACACCTGATGATGTATGCTTGCTGAATGAGTAAGATGATAGCCTCTTTGCTCTAGCAGCCTTCGGGCTGCACCAAACACTGCATAATAGGCCCTGCTAATCGCAGCGCGATAGGCTGCTTCGGTGCCTTCGGTAGCGAGCTCATTTGCAAGGTTGAAGTATAGACGCCAGTCAAATTCCATTTAGCGCGACTCCACGACGACTGTCATATCGGTCTTTACGGAATGTGCAACATCCAGCCACCAGCTCTCGAGCATCTCATGTTCCTTAACAATCGCTTCGACAGGAGGTAGCGATGTGTAGATGATGACAAACAGTTCACACGATCCACTCTCGACATCGTGGAATAATTTTAGACATGTTGCTGCTTGATCACCAAAAAACTGCCGTACCTTATCAGGAGCTTCGAGCAATATTTGCTTGAGATGAGGATGCGCTTCAACATATTCGGTGACCAATTTAGCGTCTTTGACATCTGCATACAGGTCGAATACTGATGCACAGTCTGCTGTCGGGTTTTCGTCGGGTTCCATTGTCTCACATTGTCTCCATTCGCCTGGGGGAGTTTACCTCACCGTGTTGCACCTTATTCTTAAAGGAGAATCAGGTTGAAATCAATCTGCCTGCCGTTATTTGTCCTGGCCCTCACAGTTCTAAACGGTTCATTGGCGCCGGCTTTCGCCAGCTCCGCCAATATGCCAGTTTCAGTGAAACAAACCGAGCAGCGGGTGCTATTAAGCAATGGTCTAATTTCGCTCCAAATTGAGAAATCCACCGGCCATGTGGTCAACCTTGAGAGGGTTGGACATCGCGACCTTCTTGCGGCGAATAGGCGACTGGTGATGTATTTCGATGCGAACGGCCATGGTAGCAAGATGCCTCGCAAAGGATACTGGGGAATGGGCGCTGCGAAATGCAGCGTTCTACGGCAATCGCCCGGCCTTGTGGAAGTAGCATGTACGGAGGCTCCCACCGACGAGTTTCCCTTTCAAACCGCAGTCCACTACATTCTGCGCAAGGGCCAGCGTTGCTTCTACACCTACGTTTCACTTCGCCATAGTGCTCACGCTTCAGAAGGGGTAATTGGGCAGTGCCGCTACGTGATTAAAGTGCGGCCCTCGATGTTTAGTAGCTATTTTGTTACACGGACGGAACAGGGTACGTATATGAACGTGCCGAGCCAGATGCTCAAGGAGGTAACGAACGCAACTTATCAGTTTCCCGATGGGTCGGTAAGAACAAAGTACAACAATTCGGCTTACGAGGATAACCTGCACGTATACGGCGTAACGGGGGCTACACAGGGGCTCTGGATGATCACCCCAAGCTCTGAAGCAGTGAATGGTGGCCCGACAAAACAGGATTTGACCGTACACCAGGACGCAACAATTGTATTGCGCATGCTGCAGTCTGGTCATTTTCTCGATGGCAGTCTGACCTCTATTCGTGCGCGAGGTAACTGGGCAAAAGTCTACGGACCATACTGCATATACCTAAATTCTGGCGCCTCACCACAAATCATGTGGCATGATGCCCGCCGCCAGGCTCGCAAGCAGGTACAGCAGTGGCCGTATTCGTGGATGCGCAGCCGCCTGTTCGCAACCCAGCGCGGAAGTGTAACCGGCGTATTGTATCACAGTAATGGCGAGCCTGCTGTAGGCGCCCATGTAGTATTGGCAGCACCAAAGCCCGACTGGCAAGTACAGAGCATGGGGTACATTTTTAGTGGGACCACCAACGATCTTGGCCGATTTACTCTAGACAAGGTCATCCCCGGAGAGTACAGCCTCTACGCATATCAGTCCGGCACCGCTTCTCAATATGTCAGGAATGGAGTGCTGGTAACTGCCAATCGAGTGACGCATCTACCGCGTGCGGTGTGGCTGCCACTGGCACATGGAACACGCATATGGCAGATCGGTGTTCCTGATAGGTCTGCAGGTGAATTTAGACATGGGCGCGACCGCCGCCAGTTTGGACTGTGGAACCTCTATCCGATTGATTTTCCGCACGACGTGAATTACGTTGTGGGTAAGAGTACTGCGTCTCACGACTGGAACTACTGTCAGGTAGTGGCTCAAAGGGTAGATGGATCCTGGCACCGACCTGTGTGGAGCATTCAGTTCTCACTTTCACATAAACAAGCAGGAACGGCACTTTTAGTTCTGGGTATTGCCGGTGCGTCTCAGGCTCACGGATTGCAGGTCGATTTGAACGGTCAGCAGTTGGTTGAGGTTCCCTTACCGCATTCTGATCCCTGTATTTACCGCGATGGGGTGATAGGTGGCATGTACCGCCTAAAGTTGATTCGTTTTGATGCGGGACTTCTGAAAAATGGCGACAACGCGATCACCCTACGGCTTGCGCTGCCCAAGATGGCGCCTACAACCTACAAACCACTTGCGATGCCACGCGGAGGTGTCATGTACGATTTTGTAAGGTTAATGGATTTACCCGTTCCGTTTAGGGGCAGACCAACGGTGGAAACCCTAAGGTAGCCAGTCGTCACGCGGGATAGCATGTAATGGCGGCGGCGGTAAATAAAACAGCGGCACCTGCAGGCTAATGAACCTGCGGTGCCCTTGTCACACCATTGACAACAATCAAGGCTGGTATATTTTCAGGCACAAAAGCGTTCTATACCATGGTTTTGGGCTGCTTTATCCGTGGATCTAAAATGGGGCTGCCGCCTTCCTCTACGTAGTAGAAATGGTTTGCCTTAAGTGAACCGAATTTCTGCGTAAGCCCTAAGGGCCATTTGATCTCGATTGCATCAATCTCAGTCACACTGCTTAATCCGAAAGTGATACGAATGTCGGAATGGGATATATAACTGGAGCCCCCATGTATGCGTGCAGTCTGTTGGCCGTGGCTAGTAAAAATGGTGACCTTTGACCCAATTGCGTCGCGGTTAGAGTGCACCCCTTCCAGCCTTAAAGTGAGCCAGTTGTTCTGGTTACCACCGTCATTGCGGAAGATTTGCAACGGACCGTTTTGGGCTACCATTACAACATCCTGATCGCCATCGTTATCAATGTCGCCTACTGCAAGACCCCGTGTTACACGTGGCTTGGCAAGATCACCCAGTGAATGTACGTCGTCGAAGAATTTGCCGCGGCCATTGTTGTGAAACAACTGCTGGCTTTGAGCATAGGTGGAACCTTCGCCTAGTATTTCAATGTGGTCGAGAACGTGCCCGTTCCCAACCACCACATCCAGGTTACCGTCGAGGTCGTAGTCGAGCGATTCGAGACCAAAGCCCAGAAACTGAAGGTTTGAACTTGCCATATCCGACTGGTAGGAGTCTTCTTCGAAAATCCCGTGGCCCAAGTTTTTGAACACGGACTTGGTTTCGCCTGAAAAGTTAACGACCAGCAGGCTGTCCTCGCCATTATGAAAGAAATCACCTGGGGCTATCCCCATCCCGCTCATTGGGCTGCCATCTGGACCCACCGCGACACCGGCTTGAAGTGCCATGTTAGTGAAGGTACCGTTGCGGTTGTTATGCCACAGGGTATTGGGCATGGTATCGTTTGTGACGAACAGGTCCATCCAGCCGTCGTCGTCATAGTCCATCCATACAGCGCCCATGCCCTTACCAGGCACAGCATTGATACCAGCCTGTTCAGTTACGTCTGTAAACGTTCCGTCACCGTTATTGTGGTATAGGCGCGAAACCGATGCCTGGTAAACCTGCGGTCGACAATAGGAGAGTTCACCCTCTAGCAAACACGGCTTGTCGAGCGGGATAGACCATGTAGCATAGTGGCAAATGAACAGGTCGAGATGACCGTCATTGTCGTAGTCTCCCCATGCGCTGCTGAGAGGCCACGGAAGAACCTTGCCTGCGGTATCTGAAACGCCAGCAGTATGGGTTACCTCGGTAAATGTGCCATTGCGGTTGTTTTTAAAGAGGTGGTTTCCACCATAGGCGGTGATGTAAATATCCGCCCATCCATCATTATCGTAGTCGGCAACTGAAACGCCCATTCCGTAACCAGTATAGGCATCTAGCCCTGAACCTTTAGTAACATCGGTATAAGTTCCGTCGCCGTTGTTACGATAGAGGGCATTCATCTTGGGGAACGGCTGCGTGTTGGGATTTCCGGGTATTGGTCCACCTTGCACTACGAAGATATCCAGCAGGCCGTCGTTATTGTAGTCAAACAAAGCCACGCCACCGCCGGTCGTTTCAATGAAGTAGTGGTGCCCGGTCGCACCGTTGTTAAAATCCCAATTAATTCCCGCCTTTGCTGTAATGTCGTGAAACTGAATGGGGTGTGAAGTAATTTGCCGGCTATCCGCTATCTGTTCTGGCGTATAGATCGTGGTAACCGGATACGCCTTTACATTGCGCTTGAGCAGACGCTTGTGTTCGTTGCACCCTGCTGCCGTCAATGCTCCTGCGAGTGCCGTGAGGAATAGTTTTCTGCGTGAAATCATTATTGTGGTTCAATGTAGGGCAGGTAGCCCGGTCGCTTTAGTTCGGAGGCCAACTTCGGTAGGTCATGACGATTACAGAACGCAATGGCTTTCGAGCGCACAGTTGAATTTTTGGGCGCTGCAATCACTGCGAGCTTGTAATAGGTAAGTGCCTTCTGGTCGTGATCCAGTATCTCCTCCAGATTTGCAAGCTTCAACAGGGCACTAAGATTTTGTGGATCGTACGGCATCCTGTCCGCAAGGTGCGCCGCGGTATTTTTCCACTTCAGCACCTGATTGTAGTGTGCAAGAACGATAGCACGCGCCTTTGTGTTGCCCAACATTCCATAACACTGAATCAGCCCGTAGAGAATGGTGTCGTTATTAGGCTGAATATTCAATCCACCCACAAAGAATTTCAGTGCCTTGGCGGGTTGGTTAGCGGCAACCAGGACCTGCCCAATGAGGACGTACGGGTTCACCACGTAGGGGTTAACTCGCCCGGCGTGCAGTGCATATTTAAGCACCATGTTCATATTATCTACCGTGTGGGGCTTCGCCTTGTAAACACTTGCCATTAAAATAAGCGCCTGGTAGTCGTCAGGATACAATTTAAGGTAGGTGGTGAGATCCGCCTGGGCCTGCTGCATGTCCCCGTTATCCATCTCTGCGCTTACCATAGGAATATAGTACTCCGGCAGGATCTTGATGGCGGCAGCGCGCTTAAGGTAGCTTACGGCTTCCATTCTATGGTGTGCTTCTACTAGTTGCAAACCGTAATCTCCCAGGGCGACCACATTGTGGGGCATAAGCCGTACTGCTGCCAAACCCGCCTTGTGGCTAAGATCGAGCCGGCCAGCCTTATGTGCAACCTTGGAGAATTCCAGCTGCAGATTGCCGTCATTGGGGTTAAAGGCAGTGGCCTGAAGGAGGTATTTGCCGGCTACACGGTAATGAAGTGCGGCCGCATAGAACTGTCCCAGTTTCTCGTAATTTCGCCAAAACCTAGGATCAGCCTTGATACCAGCCTGCCAGTATTTGCGGGCGGCCAGTGGATGGTGCTGATCCATTGCTGTGAGACCCTTAAGATAATAGCGCATTCCTGGTCGATACATCTGGTAAGAATACCAGCCGAGGTAAATAAGTGCACCCAATCCCGCCGTGAGTAGTAGTACAACAGCCGCGGTCCTAAACTTTGCAGCGCCGCGCGCTTCAGTTGCGCGCTGTGCTGTACCGGAAGTCATTGCTCATCTCCAAACCTGCCATAACATGGTTTACGAAATCATAATTTACCACGTTATCCATACGTTTATTTATCGTGAAAAGGTAAAAATCGCGTAACGAGGCTTTAGGGCCATTGTGAGGATCGTGGGCGCCGACGCAACGCAGCTGTAGTACACCATTGAGTTCGGCCAACCATAAGGGTACAAATTAGTAGAAGGCGCCGCACAGTGCAGCGCCTTCTGAATGGACGAAACGTAATCCCTAGCTGTTCCAGGTGGCGGATGGGCCGTGGAGCGGAGCATTAGCGCCCGTAGATACGTTCACGTTGTTGTTGAAGATGGCATTGGGCGCTACCTGAGCGAGTGGCGCAAACTTGGTGTGGCCATCGGCAAATACCCAGTCGCGACCGCCGCCGTTGGTGTTGAAGCCGATGGTACCGTTCTGGGTGTCAAATCCCAGCTCATCATAGATCATTGGCTTTTCGGCTGGGGTATTGATTGCTGCGTCGGCGACGCCGTCGCGCACTGCAGCTCCGCAGAAGTGAGGTGCACCCTGCCAAGGATTGACGTCGGAGCCAAACGACGCGTCGGTGTGGGAATTCCAGCTCTGGTCTAGCATGGTTGTTTTATCCCAGTAATCGTGATCATACCAGGAGTCAAACATTGAGCCGTAGCTCACGTAGTTGCTGTTACGCCAAGACGTACCGTCGTTGGGGCAATAGTATACACCCACTTCCTTGATGTAGGGATAGATCTGGGACTCCCAGCCGCATGCCGCATATGGGTCAACTTTCTTGGTGATGGGATCTGGCTGACCGATGAGTGGTGAATCCCAGTTGTCTCCTGCAGGATACTGTTCATCGTAATCCTGAACATACATCAACGCGGCGGTGCCGAGTTGGTTAAGGTTACTGATACAAGCTGCCTGCCGTGCCTTAAGACGAGCCTGAGCAAAAACAGGGAAGAGAATGGCCGCAAGAATAGCAATAATAGCGATGACCACGAGCAGCTCGATTAAAGTGAAACCCTTTGTTTGATCTCTCATATTAACCCTTTCTTGTAATATTTCAAAAATGCGCTAGTGGCCTTAGCTGGCCTTTAACGCGCGAACCAAACGACCTAACCGGAAAGGACAGAGGTTAGTTACCAGACTGATTGCTGGTATTTGCGGGTGCGGTCTGCGGTGCCATGCCAGGCATACCTTTGGTGGGGGTACCCCCGCCGCTGCTACCGCGCATTTTCTGCATTGCTTCCATCTGCTTCTGTGCATCAGGAGCGAGCGTCTGCTTGCCAGACAAAAAGTGGTACCCGTATGCGATGATCAGTATAAGCGCTACTACTCCAATGGCAATTGCCACCGGCGTGCTTATCGGCTTCTTCATCGGGTTGAACACCTCCCAACGTGGTAATGTTCGTAACAGTGAGCGGTGGGAGTGAAACAATGGTATCCGCATTCGTGTTGCGACTGTGTGCTACGGTGATTTAACGTATTAGCATGTGGAATTATAATGCACTTTTGCGCTCCTGTCAATGCAAAATCGGTCCAATTTGTAACGATCTGTAAGAAAATTTCAAAATATTTTCAACAACACCAAACGGAATGAACGAACGTTTAGTGAAAATCGCAATTTAGGAAGCTTGAGAGGTGTGTCTGTGGCAAATGCACGCAAAAAATGCAAACTATGCAATTCGTAGCATTTGTGCTGGTACCAAAAACTAAAATGGTGATTATGGTACACCATATCCTATAACGGGTAATTTGTCCTGGTGACTCGCCAGTGATCTGGTATGCATCGGATGAGTGTTGTGCTTCATTTTGGTACCATAACGATTCCAAAATGAAGCACGCTACAATAACTTGCCTGTTTATATTTTTATTTAACAGTTTGTAATTGCAAATTTACAGGAGCTGGAAAGGCTTATGAAGTTCGTTGTATCACCTGCGCATGCACTCTGTGGTAGGCGATGTATATGTTGTTTTCATAAGCCCTGTTGGTGCTGATTTCACCGTTCCATTCCATGAGACAAAGTAATCCCAGAACTCGCCATACTGTTGCATTAACTGTACGTCCGGTACGCCGCCAAATTCCGTTATCGCGAGCAATTTGCGCCCGCTGAATTCGGCCCTCATCTGCTCATACTGAGAACTTAGCGGGTCCAGTGGGCTTTTGGGATAGGCGTCAATACCCACAATATCGACATATTTGTCGCCCGGGTACCAGTGCATATCACCTCCGCTAGTGTAGACCCAGATAAGGTTGTGGAGCTTATGTACGACTGTAAGGCGATGGTAAAGGATATGCCACAGCTGCCTGAAAGCATCGGGTCCGCTTGCTCCCCACCAGAACCATCCTCCCTCGGCTTCATGCAACGGTCGCCAAAGCACAGGCACACCTGCACGTTGAAGCTTTTCAAGTTGTACAGCGATTGCGTCGATGTTAGATATCAGCGCTTTGTATTCTGGCGAGTTTCTATTCGCTAGCGCCTTGGCAAGGTTAAACGTGGTTGCATAGGTGTAGAATCCGCTCCACCAGGGTGCCTTAATTGACTTCCCAGTTTTATCCACGTAGGTCTTGTTAATGAGGTGCATTGGTGCGTTCCAGTGCCACGATATGGTAAGGATGTACCCTTTGCGGGCATCAGCGATTAGACGCTGAATCGTCCCTGTTGGGTTTGCGCCGTGTGCAATTCGCGAGGGTGAGTAATCCATGAGGTCCCCGCCCATGATCATAGGATATTTGCCAGTTTGCGAGTAAATGTAGGCGGCATCGGCCGTAGAGTAGCAGCCACTGCCAGTCTTCTTACCATATAGGCCCCTCAATTTAGCAAAAAGAGCACGAGCGGCCGCAGAGGCATGGCCGTCACTAAGTCTGGCTGGCGGTCGTCTGGCCGGTTTTGGAGGCGCGACAGGATAGAGCGTTATGCGGTCGATGTCATAGTAACCCCAACCGCCTCCGACAGAAAGGTTGTTAACGCCCTTCTTTACAAGAAACAACCCTGCATTACACTGTGCCCAGGAGCTGCTCTTCGAAAACATCCCGCTTGTATCTTGGCCATTAAACTTTAGATCGTAGCCCTTTGGGCCGTTGGGTGAGCAATATCGGATTACTGCCTTGTAAAACCCAGACGCATCCTGAAATGTAAACCCTATTTTGTCCTGCACTGATTTAAACCCTGTTGCGTAACCGTCTCCGGAATAGCCTGTGCGAGCTTTACCTAGCGTAGCTCCCGTTAGTATGGCGTTACTTGCTAATAGGGGAATAACGTGACGATGTGTCTTAGGGAGGGCAGCCGCGCGGATTGGAATTCCTAGCAATGATCCTGCCAATAGAAGTCGTGCTGAGGTTACCTCCACGTCGTACCGAAAACGTCGTGCGATTTTCATAAACCTATACCCCCAGATTGTAGTCCGTTATATGCTGAGTGTACCTTCATCTCACCGGCCATGAGGAGTGCAACCGAAGCTTACCCGCACCGTACGGTGGTGATCCGCTTGCGATACCAGAGTGGAGTTTATGGCTCTTTCGCTGGTCGTTCACGCCAGACCAACCACGCAGTTCTTCTCAAGTACCGATAACAGTTTTGTACAGTGACGCCATTTCATTTCTGACTTCATTTCAGCTGTAAGCCAGTGTACAGATTTTCTGGGAGAAGGCAGTTGCTAGGCACGTATCCACGATATTGAGCGGCCTATGCCTGCAAAAACCTGTTAAGTTTACCGATAATCGAACTGTTAGGAGATATCAGGTCACGTTAGTATGACCAATATCTGCTTGAAATTCCACGTGTTTTGGAGTGAAGAATTTTATGGAAAGAGGTCTCTACACTGCTGCGTCGGCGATGATGGCTCAACAGACCATCGAAGATATTCTCGCGCAGAATATCGCGAACGCAAGCACCATTGGATACAAGCAGGACGTGCCTTCCTTTGAGGCACTGCGCGGTATGCAGCTCGACCGCATAACCAATGGTAACCAAACCTCCGTGGGCACTCTGGGAACCGGAGTGGAGCCTGGTCAGATCTTTACGGACTGGAGCACCGGGGCAATTGAAACCACGCACAACCCACTAGACGTGAGTCTGGCTGCAGGTCAGTTTCTTTCAGTACAAACCCCTACCGGTACCGCTTATACTCGGGCTGGGGCACTTACACTGGATGGCAAGGGCAATCTCGTTACCATTGGGGGACAGCCCATTTTAGACTCCGTGGGGAAGCCGATCAATGTCTCAGGGGGCGTGGGTGTGCATATCGACAGCGCAGGCAACATCATATCGGGCGGTAAGGTTGCCGCAACCCTGGGCATCATGCAGATTAACCCCACAGGGTTGACTAAGGCAGGGTATTCACTGTTCACCGCGCTGCCAGGCACTGCTGTAAAAGCTGCTACAACACCAACCGTTTACCCAGGTACCGTGGAACAGTCAAACGTGAATATTGCCCAGAGCCTGATAGAGATGATCATGGTACAGCGCAATTTCGACACCGCAGAGAAGGCTGTATCCACCCATGACGCAGCTCTGCAGCAGGTGACAACAGACGTCGGTAAGGTTTAGACCACCAGATATTTTAACTATTCAATGTAAACGGCTGGACCGCTTAACCAACTTGGCGGGGGCCGTGCTGTTCGCACCCGATGTGTGCGACGCGCAAACACTGCGGAAATTGACCGCAATGGAGGCTTGGCACGACTATGGATCGCGCGCTTTTCACTTCGGCTACGGGCCTGGCTGCACAGCAGCTTAGCCTGGATGTAATCGCCAACAACCTGGCGAACGTTAGCACCACGGGCTTCAAATCGAGCCGCGCGGATTTTCAGGACCTTATGTATCAGGATCTGCAGGATCCTGGTAGTCAAACCGGACCGAACTCTATGCTCCCAACCGGTACACAGGTAGGTCTTGGTGTTTCTGCAGGCGTAACTCGAACAATTAACACAGAAGGTACGCTGCAGCAAACGGGTGGCGCAACCGACATGGCGATAAACGGTGCGGGCTTTTTTAAGATCCTCATGCCGGATGGCTCGACGGCGTATACCCGGGCCGGAAACTTTTCGGTAGACGGCACTGGTAGGCTGGTCACCCCGCAAGGTTACTCCATACAGCCAGAGGTTCTCATTCCACCCAATAGCCAGAATATAGCGATTAACTCTAGTGGTCTTGTAACTGTAATGCTTCCTGGTCAGACTCAACCTCAGACCGTTGGCCAAATCACGTTAACGACCTTCATTAACCCGTCCGGTCTGCGGGCCATGGGTGGCAACCTGTTTCAGGCAACGGTGGCTTCGGGCCAACCTGTAGACTCGAATCCGGGAACTCAAGGAACAGGCACGCTTCAGCAGGGTGCGCTTGAGTCCTCCAATGTCGATATTGTCTCCCAGATGGTCCAGATGATTATCCTTCAGCGAGCTTACGATACCAACTCGAAAGTGATTCAATCCGCTGATCAGATGATGGCAACCACTAACCAGATGAAGGCGTAGGCCAGAGGTTTCCCGTGATGAATTTTGCCATTAAAGCCGCCTGTGCGGCACTGGTTTGTGCGGGGCTCTGTTCAGCCGTGGTGCCTTCCTCTGCTGCACCTAACCACGCTGAGGTGGTGGTCAAGGTGCGCGATTTGAGCCAGGTAGACGGAACTCAGTTCTTGCTAGGGGACATTGCCACTGTCACCGGCGACTCCGCGGTACAGGAAGCCCGGGCTCGGTCCGTGGTAATAGGCATATCACCGTTGCCCGGTCTGGTTCGGACTCTGATGCCCGGCGACATCCTGGTGCACCTTCGAGCTGCAGGCTTTAAGCCTGCCATGCTGCATATTGTCGCGCCGCCGGTAGTGGAGGTACAGCGCAAGTCAATCACCGTGAGCATGGCGCAGGCGTCCGCAGTCGCGGTAAAGGCGGCCGAGGCTGCTGTTGCCACGATGCCTGGAGTTACTGTAACTGCTCAAACACCAAACGGTTCTGTGAATGTGCCAACGGGCACTCTTACGCTCGTTGCTGGGCCGGTATCCGGTCAGGCGGACATGGGCACTCTCTACGTTCCCGTGTCAATTCAGGTCGACGGCAGCACCGTACAGACAGTTCAGATTACGCTGCAGGTCAACCAGAAGGCGACGCTTGTAGTGGCTAATCACACCATTTCACCGCAGGACGTTATCACTGCTGCAGACGTGTCACTCGTGACTATTACGGTACCTCGGGGATTTAACTCACCGGTGACTTCGCTGGATGCGGTTATTGGCAAACGCGCGACCAGTATGATCTCTGCCGGAATGCCCGTGCCCGCAAACGCACTAGAAACTCCGCCAGATATCAATGCCGGCAGCCTCGTGACAATTCTATGTACCGTGGGCACCGTTCGTATAACGGCAACCGGCACCGCGGAGGCCGCAGGGCATGTTGGTGAAACTATCCAGGTGTATGCAAATTCCACACGCAAAATGCTAAGCGGGATCATTCTGGATCGACACACAGTACGCCTCGTTTCCACAGGGAACGGATCGTCAGGAGACAGCGGCAAATGAAAACAACAATACTCGCTTGCACAGTTTGGGTTTGCACGACTATCGCATTGGTGACGGTGCCAGTTAAACCGGTATCCGCTCAGTCCCTATTTCCAGTAAAACAGGCTAACGAGGCTTTGCGCGGCAGCAGCAGCGGGGGTACGTTTTCGCTGTTTAGTGATTTAAGGGCGCATGAGGTTGGTGACGTGCTCACCATCACCATTAACGAGAACACCACTGCGTCGTCCAGCGCGACTACCAAAGTATCCCAGGATGAAGGCGTAAATCTCTTTGGTGGGTCTGGCCTCTTTCATCAGCTATTTGGTGGCCTAAGCCTTGGCGCAACAAATTCGCGAACAGCCAATGGATCTGGTCAGACAACCCGTACAGGCACGCTAGTCACAACGCTCTCCGTGGTTGTCAAGGATGTGTTGCCTAACGGAATCCTCAAGGTTCAGGGGTCGCGCGTAATTGGAGTGAACAAGGAGACGCAAAAAGTTACCTTTACCGGCTTGGTACGACCTGAGGATATCGGTTCGGATAACACCGTGCCCTCTAACCTGGTTGCGGATGTAAAGGTGCAGTATGACGGCAAGGGAATGGTATCCCGCGCCCAGAGCCCCGGAATCCTTACCCGTATCGTACGGTTCCTGTTTTAAGGCGGACCAGGGATGAGAAAACAGACAATGAAATCAATAACGACCTTGATGATAGCGCTCCTTCTGGCTCTGCCAGGCCTGCGGGCAGCGGCGCAGCAGGGCGGTGCCACCGGACCTCAGATTGCGTCCTATGGCGGCACCACTCCTGGTCCGGGGCTTGTGCGGTTAAAGGACATCGCGAATGTTCAAGGCGTACGCGGCAACCAGCTGATAGGTTACGGTCTAGTCGTGGGCCTGGAGGGTACAGGCGATGGTCAGAGTACAATCTTTACGGTCGATACACTGGCGAATATGCTTCGCCGATTCGGTATCACCGTGGCACCGTCCGCGATTACAGTAAAGAATGTTGCGGCGGTGATGGTAACCGCTACACTTCCTCCTTACGCCAAACCCGGCAGCCGCATTGACGTAATCGCGTCGTCGATGGGGGACGCCAAGTCGCTTCAGGGTGGAACCCTGTTGCAGACACCGCTACGGGCGGCCGACGGTCAGATCTATGCTGTGGCCCAGGGTCCTTTATCAATAGGGGGATTCAACTATTCATCGGGCGGCAGCAGCGTGCAGAAGAACGACGTAAACGTTGGACGCGTTCCAAACGGAGCTTATGTTGAACAGGCTGTGCCCATGCCGGTCACCAGTGACGGTACCACACTGCAGGTGTCCCTTTCTCAGGCGGATTTCACCACTGCAGCACGCGTAGCAGCCGCCATTCGCACCCAGCTCGTGGGCGTTAATGCGCTTGCTATGGATGCCGACACCATCACGGTGGACATTCCGCCAACAATGCAGGGAGACATGGTACGGTTTATATCGCGTGTGGAGCGGGTAACGGTAACGCCCGATGTGCAGGCCAAGATTGTCGTGGATGAACGTACCGGTACTGTTGTAATTGGCGGTAACGTACGGTTGGCACCGGGTGCTGTAGCCCACGGAGACATCAATATCCAGGTAACGAACACGCCGGTGGTAGTACCTGCGCCGCCTGGCATCAATGCGCCCCCACCGGTGGTGGTACCGCAAAAGTCCACAACAGCCACGGAGAGCGGCGGTAAGTTGGCAATCATACCTGCTACCACCACTGTGGACCAGCTTGTCCATGCGCTTAACGCCCTAGGCGTTTCACCGCGCGACCTCATATCCATTCTTCAAGGTATGCACGCAGCCGGCCTAATTGATGCCGAAATTGAGATTATGTAGGAGAAAGATCGTTCATGACAAACTCGGTAACTGCGGCACAGAGTGCCGGTACACCTGCATACCAGCAGGAAGTTAGCAAACTGAAAAAAGCAGCGCAAGGGTTCGAAGCAATCTTTCTAAATACACTGCTTAAAGATATGCGAAAATCGACCAAGCAGAGCCACCCACTCTTCGGCGGTGGATTTGCGGCAGGTGAGTACCAGGATATGATGGATCAACAACTGGCAACAACCATGAGTAAGAGTGGTGGTTTTGGTCTAGCTTCCATGCTTGTTAAAAACCTGTCGCCATTGTTGCCTGGTGCACCCAGTAAACCTTTGCCTGCGGGGTCGCCGTTACATAGCGAAACTGTGGCACCTGCCGCGGGTACCGAGGCCGCCGCCGCGGCACTTGCAGGAAGCCTTGCGCCAGGAGGTGCTGCGCCAGGAGAGTTATCTGCCGAGGCGCCCATGCCCGTTGTACCCGCCGGTGTCCCCGGCCAAGGAGGGAAATAATGCCCGCACCGCAAGTTGCCAATGTTGCACCTGTACAGCGACTACTGCAGCAAGAACTCGCTGTGATGGAGCAGATACTCGCATTGACGGACGCGATTACCGACGCGTTAACCAAGCAGGATATTGCACACCTGCAGGACCTGGTCACCGAAAAGCACCGCTGCATCTTGAATGGTACGCGTCTTGATCAGGAGAGGCTTGCGGCTGCCAAGAGTCTGGCCTGGGCAGCCGGTGTGCCACCAACAAGTACACTGTGGCAGGTTTGCCAGGCCCTTCCAAAATCTGGGCGCAATGCGCTCCTGGCGGTTAGGTCACGCATGCTTGAAGTGCA